>NZ_JBHXJK010000239.1:0-7687 GCF_042723255.1 Amycolatopsis thailandensis | reverse complement strand
CTCCTTGGCCGCGCTGTTGTCCGGGGGGGCCAGCCGGGCCTAAGTCCGGTCCCATGGGGACCCCTCATGACACTTGGGGAAGGTGACCCCTACTTGTTCGGGTCCCGCACCGCGCCGGTGTCGGCCGAAGTCGCCATCCGCGCGTAGGCCCGCAGCGCGGCGGTGACCTTCCGGTCCCGCGAGACCGGCTGCCAGGGCCGCTCGCTCGCCTCCATCTTCGCGCGCCGTTCGGCCAGGACGTCCGCGTCGACGAGCAGTTCGAGACGGCGCTCGTGGACGTCGAGCAGGATCCGGTCGCCGTTCTGGACCAGGCCGATCGCCCCGCCCGCGGCGGCCTCGGGCGAGATGTGCCCGACCGAGATGCCCGACGAACCGCCGGAGAACCGGCCGTCGGTGATCAGCGCGCACTTCTTGCCGAGGCCGGAGCCCTTCAGGAACGCCGTGGGGTGCAGCATCTCCTGCATCCCCGGCCCGCCCGCCGGGCCCTCGTAGCGGATCACCAGGACCTCGCCGGGCTGGATCTCCTTCTTGAGGATGGCCGAAACCGCCTCCTCCTGGCTTTCCAGCACCCGGGCCGGGCCCTCGAAGTGCCAGAGTTCCTCGTCGATGCCCGCCGACTTGATGACCGCGCCGTTCTCGGCGAGGTTGCCGCGCAGGATCGCGAGCCCGCCGTCCTTGGTGTAGGCGTGCTCGACGTCGTGGATGCAGCCGTCCGAAGCGTCGGTGTCCAAAGAGGACCAGCGGTTCTCGGTGGAGAAGGCCTCCGTGGTCCGCACCCCGCCCGGCGCGGCGTGGAAAAGTTCGACGGCCCGCTCCGACGGCTCCTTCGCGCGGATGTCCCAAGTGGACAGCCACGACTCCAGGTCCGGCGAGTGCACGGAGTGGACGTCGGTGTTCAGCAGCCCGCCGCGGTACAGCTCGCCCAGGATGGCCGGGATCCCGCCGGCGCGGTGGACGTCCTCCATGTGGTAGTCCGAGTTCGGCGCGACCTTGGACAGGCACGGCACGCGGCGGCCGATGGCGTCGATGTCGTCGATGGTGAAGTCGACCTCGCCCTCCTGCGCGGCGGCGAGGATGTGCAGCACCGTGTTGGTCGAGCCGCCCATCGCCATGTCGAGGGCCATCGCGTTCTCGAAGGCCTTCTTCGACGCGATCGAGCGCGGGAGCACGGACTCGTCGTCCTGCTCATACCAGCGCTTGCACAGCTCGACGACCGTCCGCCCGGCGTCCTCGAACAGCGCCTTGCGGGCGGCGTGCGTCGCGAGGGTGGAGCCATTGCCCGGCAGCGACAGCCCGAGCGCCTCGGTGAGGCAGTTCATCGAGTTCGCGGTGAACATGCCCGAGCACGAACCGCAGGTCGGGCAGGCCGAGCGCTCCACAATGGACAGCCCGTCCTCGTCGACGTCGGGGCTGGCCGACGCGGCGATCGCGGTGATCAGGTCGGTCGGCGCCTGCGCGACCCCGCCGACGACCACGGCCTTCCCGGCCTCCATCGGCCCGCCGGAGACGAACACCACCGGGATGTTCAGCCGCATGGCGGCGTTCAGCATGCCCGGGGTGATCTTGTCGCAGTTGGAGATGCAGACCAGCGCGTCGGCCTGGTGCGCGTTCACCATGTATTCGACCGAGTCGGCGATGATCTCGCGCGAGGGCAGCGAGTACAGCATTCCGCTGTGCCCCATGGCGATCCCGTCGTCGACGGCGATCGTGTGGAACTCGCGGGCGACGCCGCCCGCCTCCTTCACCGCGCCCGCGACGATCTCGCCGAGATCCTTGAGGTGCACGTGCCCCGGCACGAACTGGGTGTAGGAGTTCGCGATGGCGACGATCGGCTTGCCGAAGTCGCTGTCGGTCATCCCCGTGGCGCGCCAGAGCGAGCGGGCGCCCGCCGCGTTGCGGCCGTGGGTGGTGGTCCGGGAACGGAGTTGAGGCACGGCTGACTCCAAGGTTCGGGATGGGGACCAGGGCCTTGCCGGGCGAACCGGCGCCAAACTGGTCCTACCAATCCTACTCCCCGGAGGTCTCGTCCTTTTCCGGAGCCTTCTCCTCGACCTTGTCGATGTCGTCCGTCAGCCCGGACGGGTCGGCCATGTGGCCCGCGCTGACCAGCGAGATCACCGGCAGGTGGCGGGTGCGCACGGCGGGGAGGGCGATCTTGGACTCGTCCTTCAGCACCGCCTGCACCTTCGCCTTGTCGGTGATGGCGAGGCCCTTGAGCGAGGCCCACGGCAGGTCCCGGCGCCCGAACATGGTGCGGACTTCCAGTCCCTGGGACGTCGCCGTCGTGCGGGTCCGGATGACGAACACGGCGAGCGCGATCGGGAAGAGGTAGAGCCACTGGAGGTACGGCACGTCGCCGAACGCGACAGGCGTCACACAAACGACGAGGAAAGCGATCGCCAGCAACGCCGTGTTCGGGATCTTGAAGACGGCCTTGCGGTCCTCGTTCGCCTGTTCCGACTGCTTTTCTTCTGCCACGTCAAAGATGGTGCACCGCCGCCTTCCAGGCCTCGAACGCGGGTCGCGTCACGCGCCGAAGGTGTCCAGCATGCGGAATCGCCGTCCCGCAGAGTTGACACTCTTGACGGCGACCGACTAGCTTCACTCTCGTGACAACGCAGACCGGCCTCGTACTTCCCAAGCGCGTCGACGCTTAGGGAAGTCTCCGCTGCGTCGACGCGCGACCCTCGTGCGACCACTCCGGTCGGCGGGGGTTTTTTGTTGCCTGGAACAATTTCAATCGCCGAACCAGCAATGAATACCCGAACGAGTGACTAGACAAGACGAGGCAAACAGCGATGACTAGTGCCACCTCGCGAGCTGAAGCGAACACCGGAACCTCTGGAGCTCGTCCCAAGCCGGCGCCGCCGGCCGGGACCCCGGTGCGGGTCACGGGCGCGCAGTCGCTCGTCCGCTCGCTCGAGGCGGTGGGCGCGGAAGTCGTGTTCGGTATTCCCGGCGGCACCATTCTCCCGGCGTACGACCCGTTGCTCGACTCGACGAAGGTCCGCCACGTCCTGGTCCGTCACGAACAGGGCGCGGGCCACGCCGCCACCGGCTACGCGCAGGCGACCGGCAAGGTCGGTGTGTGCATGGCCACTTCGGGCCCCGGCGCGACCAACCTGGTCACCCCGCTGGCCGACGCGAACATGGATTCGGTCCCGGTGGTCGCCATCACCGGTCAGCAGTCCCGCGCGCTGATCGGCACGGACGCCTTCCAGGAAGCCGACATCTGCGGCATCACGATGCCGATCACCAAACACAACTTCCTCGTCACCGACCCGGCGGACATCCCGCGCACCATCGCGGAGGCCTTCCACCTCGCCTCGACCGGCCGCCCCGGCCCGGTCCTGGTGGACATCCCCAAGGACGTCCTCCAGGAGATGACCTCCTTCTCCTGGCCGACGGAGCTGCGGCTGCCGGGGTACCGGCCCACGCTGCGCCCGCACGGCAAGCAGGTCCGCGAAGCCGCGCGGCTGATCAGCAAGTCGCGGCGCCCGGTCCTCTACGTCGGTGGTGGCGTGGTCAAGGCCGACGCCTCGCGTCAGCTGATGGAACTCGCCGAGCTGACCGGGATCCCGGTCGTCACCACGCTGATGGCCCGCGGCGCGTTCCCGGACTCGCACCCGCAGCACCTCGGCATGCCGGGGATGCACGGTTCGGTCGCCGCCGTCGCCGCGATGCAGCGGTCGGATCTGCTGATCGCCCTCGGCGCCCGGTTCGACGACCGCGTCACCGGGCAGCTGTCCTCGTTCGCGCCGGACGCCGCGATCGTCCACGCCGACATCGACCCGGCCGAGATCTCCAAGAACCGCAAGGCGGACGTGCCGATCGTCGGCGACTGCGCGGAGATCATCACCGAGCTGATCGAGGCCGTCCGCGCCGAGACCGACAAGTCCGCGAAGCCGGATCTGAAGGACTGGTGGACGCAGGCGAGCGCTTGGCGCGACGACTACCCGGCCGGGTACGAGTGGCCCGAGGACGGGACGCTGTCCCCGCAGTACGTCATCGAGCGCATCGGTTCGCTCGTCGGCCCGGACGCGGTCTACACCGCGGGCGTCGGCCAGCACCAGATGTGGGCCGCGCAGTTCGTGAAGTACGAGAACCCGCGCACCTGGATCAACTCCGGCGGCCTCGGCACCATGGGCTTCGCCGTCCCCGCCGCGATGGGCGCCAAGTTCGGCGTGCCGGACAAGCAGGTGTGGGCCATCGACGGCGACGGCTGTTTCCAGATGACGAACCAGGAACTGGCCACCTGCGCCATCGAAGGCGCGCCGATCAAGGTCGCCGTCATCAACAACGGCAACCTGGGCATGGTCCGCCAGTGGCAGAACCTCTTCTACTCGGAGCGGTACTCCAACACCGATCTCGGTACCCACAAGCACCGCATCCCCGACTTCACCCTCCTCGCGGAGGCGCTCGGCTGCGCCGGGCTGCGCTGCGAGACCAAGGAGGACGTCGACGCCACCATCCGGCGGGCCATGGAGATCAACGACCGTCCCGTCGTGATCGATTTCGTGGTGGGGAAGGATGCCCAGGTGTGGCCGATGGTGGCCGCGGGCACCGGTAACGACGAAATCATGGCCGTGCGCGGGATCCGCCCGCTCTTCGACGACGACGAGGTCGCCGCCGCTGGTGAAATCGACGCAGCGGAAATCAGTGCGGCGGCAGATGAAGGAGACGCCCGATGAGCGTGCACACCCTGAGCGTTCTGGTCGAGAACAAGCCCGGTGTCCTCGCGCGGGTTTCCGGACTGTTCTCCCGGCGTGGTTTCAACATCGAATCCCTCGCCGTCGGGCCCACGGAGAATCCCGAGGTGTCCCGGATGACGATCGTGGTCGCCGTCGAAGAGCTACCGCTCGAACAGGTGACCAAACAGCTCAACAAGCTGGTCAACGTCATCAAGATCGTGGAATTGGAAAAATCCACAGCCGTGCAGCGTGAACTGCTGCTCGTGAAGGTCCGGGCCGACAACACCGTGCGCAGCCAGGTCCTCGAAACAGTGCAGTTGTTCCGCGCGAAGGTGGTGGACGTGTCTCCCGAGGCGCTCACCGTCGAAGCCACCGGGACCTCGGACAAGATCGGTGCCCTGCTCCGGATGCTGGAGCCCTATGGCATCCGTGAACTGGTCCAGTCCGGAATGGTCGCGGTCGGCCGGGGCTCTCGTTCGATCACCGCCACCTCCGCTCGATAAAATCTTTGTCTGTAAGTCAGGAAAGGAAGTAGTACCCCTCATGGCAGTGGAAATCTTTTACGACGACGACGCGGACCTTTCGATCATCCAGGGTCGCAAGGTCGCCGTGATCGGCTACGGCAGCCAGGGTCACGCGCACTCGCTGAGCCTGCGCGACTCCGGCGTCGACGTCCGCATCGGCCTGCCCGAGGGCTCGAAGTCGCGGGCCAAGGCCGAGGAGCAGGGTCTCCGCGTGCTCACCCCGGCCGAGGCCAGCGCCGAAGCCGACCTGATCATGATCCTCGCGCCGGACACCAAGCAGCGCTTCATCTACGAGCAGGACATCGCGCCGAACCTCAAGGACGGCGACGCGCTGTTCTTCGGTCACGGCTTCAACATCCGCTACGACCTGATCAAGCCGCCGTCCAATGTGGATGTCGCCATGGTCGCCCCGAAGGGCCCGGGCCACCTGGTCCGCCGCCAGTTCGTCGACGGCAAGGGCGTCCCGGCGCTCATCGCGGTCGAGCAGGACGCCTCCGGCAACGCGCAGGCGCTCGCGCTCTCCTACGCGGCCGCCATCGGTGGTGCCCGCGCCGGTGTCATCAAGACGACCTTCACCGAGGAGACCGAGACCGACCTCTTCGGCGAGCAGGCCGTTCTCTGCGGTGGCGCTTCCGCGCTGGTGCAGACCGGTTTCGAGGTGCTCACCGAGGCCGGCTACGCCCCGGAGATCGCCTACTTCGAGGTGCTGCACGAGCTGAAGCTGATCGTCGACCTCATGTACGAGGGCGGCATCGCGCGTCAGCGTTACTCGATCTCCGACACCGCCGAGTACGGCGACCTGACCCGCGGCCCGCGCGTCATCTCGCCGGCGGTCAAGGAAGAGATGAAGAAGATCCTCGGCGAGATCCAGGACGGCACCTTCGCCCGTGAATGGGTCGCCGAGGACGAGGCCGGACGGCCGAAGTTCAACGAGCTCGAGAAGAAGGGTGACGAGCACCCGATCGAGGCGACCGGCAAGAAGCTGCGCGACCTGATGTCGTGGGTGGACCGGCCGATCACCGAGACCGCCTAGTTTTCAGGCCGAAGGGGCCCTTCGCCGCGTGAGACGCGGTGAAGGGCCCCTTCGTTTTGCGTGCTGGAAAGCGATAACGTGGGCACCATGAGTGAGCAGCCGGTGGACGACAAGGCCCATATCCGGCACGAACTGGACCTGAGCGACGCGCGGTGGATTCGGGCGGAACCGGACGGCGCGAACCTCGAGGACTGCGTCGAGTACGCGATGGTCCCGCACACCGACGGTGTCGTCTACACCGCGATGCGCCAGGCTTCGCTTCCGGAAGGCGACGTCCTCGTGTTCACGCCGTCGGAATGGGACGCGTTCGTGAAAGGCGTCCGGGACGGCGAATTCGACCTGCCCGGTTAGACGCGCGCGAGAAGTTCGTCGAGCCGCCCGGTCGCGGCCGCGATGGCGAGATGGTCGGCGTAGTCGCGGGATTCGACAATCAGCCCCTCGCGCACGCGCAGCACGAAGATGTTGGAGACGCGGAATTCCCGGCTGTCTCCCGCCGTGCCCTGGTAGTCGAACTCGCCGATCACGACCTCGGGGTCGAGGGTCTCGTGGACGACGAGATCCCGGACCTGGAACCGGACCTTGCCCTGTTCGCCGAACTTGAAATGCTCGCGCAGGTCTTCCCGGCTCTCCAGGGTTTTCGCCCCGGGCAGGAACGGGTGCGTGACATGGGTTTCCTCGGCGTAGAGCTCCGGCAACCCGGCCCAATCGCCGTCCGCGACGCCGTGGACGAGCCGCTCGAAGACGCCGCGCGGGCTCTTCGGATCCGCCGTCGGCTCGGGGCGGGGCGGAACAGGCGTGAGCTCGCGTTCCGCGGTCTCGTAACTCTTCTTCAGGTCCTCCAGGCCATCGCGCGCCGCGACAAGGCGCAGGTAGTCGTGGTAGTCGCGTGAGTGGGCGATGAGTCCGTCGCGTACCCGGAGGAGCTGGATGTTGGCCATGTCGAAGGACTTCCCGGTGTCCAGCGCCTCGCCGACGTTGCGATACTCGGCGATGATCACCTCCGGGTCGGTCGTCCCGTGAATCAGGACATCCGCCCTGCTCATCCGTACGTTGAAGCCTCCGCCGAAGTTCCGGCGGAGCGTCTCGCGACCCTTGAACCGGGTCGGGACGGGCGGGCGCTGCGGGTTCTCGACGACGGCGTCTTCGGCGTAGAGGTCGAAGAGGTCTTCCCAGTTTCGGGCGGTGATGCCTTCGGACAGCCTGTCGAAGACGTCGCGGGGTGTGGTCATGAAGGTCTCCCAGTCGGACAAGAAACGGAGTCTGTAGTCCGTCTTTGACGATACGGACTACAGACTCCACTTGTCCACCGGTGGCTGGGGATCGGGAATGTCATGAAAGGGGCTTTCAGGACGTAAAATGTCCTGAAAGCCCCTTTCATGACATTCGGGACCTTGTCGTGAGCCCCGGGATGTCATGAGGGGTCCCCATGGGACGAAATC
>NZ_JBHXJK010000238.1:4043-7705 GCF_042723255.1 Amycolatopsis thailandensis | reverse complement strand
CCCCTTCATTGCGTTAGGCGCAATGAAGGGGGCCTTCACGTACTTGGGAGTTACTGGACCAGCAAGGGGCCTTCATAGCGCAACGCGTCGCCCTCGCCGTACACCCGAACGGTCAGCTCCGGGGGCTCCCACGGCGCGAACACCTCGTCGACCGTCCGAGGCGCCGGCCCCAGGTCGACGTCCACGGAGAAGGTGTGCGCGACGATGTTCGCCTGGACGACGGCCCCGTCCGCGTCGGCCACCTCCAGCCGGGTCACCCCGGGGTCGATCGCGCCCAGCGCGCCCGGCCGCGAACTCCACACCGCGAACCCGCGTTCAGTGGTGTCGCTCCCGTAGCCGGTACTCATGATGTTGAAGAGCGTGCGTTCCCCCTCCCGGAAGACGCACTCCGCTTCGACGCCCGAATCGTTGTAGGCCAGCAGCCGCCCGTTCGCGCTGCCCGGCCAGAGCCGGGCTCCGGTGTGCCACCCCGCATGTGACACCGCCTCCGCCGCCCCCTCGGTCTCCGCCGACCGGTAAAGCTCACTGAGCGCCGTCAACTCCGCTATCCACTGCTCGGTCACTTCATCCCTTGGTGGGGCCACTACGCGTGCGCCCTCCTTTCCGACTGTCCACAATGGTCGATTCGAGGCTGACACACGCCGGAGTCGATCGCATCAGGGTTTCCCCGGAGATCACTCCGCCCGCTGCACGGTTCCGTGCAACGGAGGTCCGGTTAGGCCGAGTAGAGCAATCTCGCGGGTTTCCCGTCATGGGGTTTTCTCTCGCACGTCGCGATTTCGCCGGGGCAAGCCCGGCGGCACTCCGACGCAGAGGGGTAAGGCTGATGACCGCGCAGCGCACGATCACTGAGGAGATCGGCGAAATCGGTGTCTGGCTGATGGGCGAGTTCGGAGGCCGTGTGCCCGCGGCCGTGATCAGCCGGGTGCTCAACGCGAGCAGGCGCGACCTCGAAGGCCGCATCGACCCCGAGGCGCTGGGAGAAATGTTCCACGCCCTTTGCCGATTCCGGCTTCAGCGGATCGTCGCCGAGGACCAGCGGATCACGATCAGGATCCCCCGAAGTCGCCCCTCGTGACGGCTCTCGACCGTCACCGCGCCGGCACGGTGACGGTCTTCAGCTCCACGTACTGAGCGAGGCCCGCCGCACCGTATTCGCGACCGAGGCCGCTGGCCTTGAAGCCGCCGAAGGGGCCGTCGAAGCCGATCGGTGCCCCGTTGACGGTGACGGTCCCGGTCCGCATCCGCCGCGCGACGGAGAGCGCGTGCTCCTCGTCGGCCGACCAGACGCCGCCGGAGAGCCCGTACTCCGAGTCGTTGGCGATGCGGACCGCGTCGTCCTCGTCGTCGTAAGGAAGGACGACGAGGACCGGTCCGAAGATCTCCTCCTGGGCGATGCGCATCGAACTGTCGACGTCGGCGAACAGCGTCGGCGTGACGTAGTTGCCCTTGTCCAGCCCCGCCGGGATTTCGGACCCGCCGCTGACCAGCCGCGCGCCTTCGGCGATGCCGAGTTCGATGTAGTCGCGCACTCGCTGCTGCTGGCCGGGCCGCACCATCGGGCCGATGAAGGTCTTGGCGTCGGCCGGGTCTCCGACGACCAGAGACTCCATCATCTCCTTGAGTCCGGCGACGACCTCGTCGTACCGGCTGCGCGGCGCGAGGATCCGCGTCTGCGCGATGCACGCTTCGCCGTTGTTGAGCAGGGATCCGAACTTCAGTCCGGCGATCGCGTCCGAAAGGACCGCGTCGGGCAGGATCACGGCCGCGGATTTGCCGCCGAGTTCCAAGCTGACCCGCTTCAACCGCTCCCCCGCCAGCGACGCGATCCGGCGGCCGGCGGCGGTCGAACCGGTGAACGCGATCTTGTCGACGCCCGGGTGCTTCACCAGGTACTCGCTGGTCTCCCGGTCCGCGGGCAGCACGCTGATCGCGCCGGACGGCAGCCCGGCCTCCGCCAGCATGTCCGCGAGCAGGCTCATGCTGAGCGAGTTCTCCGGCGAGACCTTGAGAACGACCGTGTTGCCCGCGAGAAGTGCCGGGATGATCTTCGCCAGCGATGCCGAGAACGGCGAGTTCCACGGGATGATCGCGGCGACCACGCCGATCGGTTCGCGGCGCACGATCGACCGGAACGGCGCGCTCGGATCCGACGGGGTGAGTGTCTCCTCCCAGCCGAATTCCTCGGCCGCCTTCAGATAGGAGGCGGCCAGCCGCCCGACCCCGGGCTGTCCGGCCCGGGTGAACCAGAGGGCCGAACCGTTCTCGGACGAGATCACCTCGGCGACCTCGTCCGCGCGAGCCTCCCGCAGCGCGTTCAGCCGACGGAGCACCGCGATCCGCTCTGCGGGCGAAGTCCTGGGCCACGGCCCTTCGTCGAAGGCGGCCCTGGCCGCCGCGACGGCGCGGTCGATGTCCGCGGGGAGGGCCTGGACGACGCGGCCCAGAACCGACTGGTCGTGCGGGGACACGATGTCCAGTGGCGCCGGATCGCTCGGCTTCGTCCACTCGCCGCCGATGAAGAGCTTGTCCTTCGTGATCATCGTTCCGCCTCTCTAAATGTCACATCAACGTAGCACTTATGGCGGTTAACGACACAGTGACGTGATACATTCCCGGCCATGAGAGCTGACGCGGCGCGCAATCTCGAAGCCGTCCTGACCACGGGCGCGCGAATGCTCGCTCTCGACCCGGCGGCGAGCATCGGCGCGATCGCCGCCGAAGCAGGTGTCGACAGGCGCACTGTCTATCGGCGTTTCGCCTCCCGCGAAGACCTCCTGGCGGCCATCTACGACTCGCGGCTGAGCGCGGTCGAAGACGTCGTACGAGCCGCCCGGTTCACCGAGACGGCGGTCCCGGTGGCGCTGCACCGCTATGCCGAAGGCATCATCGAGGTCAACCGCGCCTGGCCGGTCGAGCTCACCCGGATGCGTGCCGAACCGTCGATCCAAGACCGTCGAAACCGGCTCACCGCCGAAGTGGACACGTTCCTGCGGCGTGCCACGGACGAGGGATTCCTGCGCGCGGATCTTCCCGACGGCTGGGCGAGCCGTCTGCTGATCCAGCTCCTCCATCTCGCGTCGCGTGAGGACATGGACGCGCCGCGTGCCGCCGACCTGCTCGTCGGTACTTTTCTGGGTGGAGTGGGCGCCCGGTGATCGAGAGGTAAGGCAAACGTGTCGCGGAGGCCTCCTTCACTACCCTCAGGGTCAGGGTTCCGGCAAAGTCGCGTGAGCGGGTCGTGAGTGGCGTTTCGGGTTCTGACGGACCCGTATTTACCTATCCACTCGTGTGATCGGCGGTCACGTGAAGCCGGTGCTGGGGGCCGGTGTGGTCGACGGGGGAAGATTCCGGCCGTTGAACGTCCGGAATTTTCCCCTGTCACCGGGTCGCGCCTGGCGCGACCTTGATCAACGGAGGATCCGGGACACTCAACGTCCCCGATCCTCCGTTGATCAAGGTCCAAGACCGGGCATCCCTGGCGGCCGCGGAACCACCCCTCACGACCACCTGGACCGACCTGTGCGTGGGGTGGTGTCGGTGTTGTGAAAGCCACGTTCGCAACCTCCAACGATTGGGAAATTGGGGTGAACAAAAAGACCCGCCGGACCCACACGCCCCGAATGCAGGTAAAAAAACCCCACAGGAAGACATAGCCCGAC
>NZ_JBHXJK010000238.1:0-4033 GCF_042723255.1 Amycolatopsis thailandensis | reverse complement strand
CCTGCCCCTCGGTGGGGGGGGGTGGTGTGGGTTTTGTAAAACCACCCTTACAAACCCCCCACTTTCGTATTGTCGAAACCCACAACACTGCCCGGCGAGACCAACCTGCCCGATAGGCAGTAAAAGTCCCTCGACAGGACGACTTCGCCCTCCGTGCCCGGACACCCCGCGGTTCCCTGACCCCTCCGTAAAGAACTTCGTCACCCCGCGCCCCTCGTGGAGGGGCAATGTCACGCTGGGTGTGCGAAGGTGACGACATGGCAGCTTCGCGCGGACGATTTCCCGTTTCCTGGACCACCGTCATGCCGGTGCTCGCCGTAGTCGTGCTCGTGCTGAGCTGGGGTCGCGACCTGGGTCCCGTGCCGGTCGCCATCGTCGCGATCGCCCTCGGCGGGACCGTGCTGGCCGCGGTGCATCACGCCGAGGTGGTCGCGCATCGCGTCGGGGAGCCGTTCGGCTCGCTGGTGCTGGCGATCGCGGTGACGGTCATCGAGGTCGCGCTGATCGTCACGATGATGTCCTCCGGCGGCCCCGAAGCCGGGACGCTGGCCCGCGACACGGTGTTCGCCGCAGTGATGATCACCATGAACGGCATCGCGGGCATTTCGCTCATGGTCGGCGCGCGCCGCTACGGCGAAACGCACTTCAACCCGGAAGGCAGCGGCGGTGCTCTCGCCACCGTGGCGACGCTCGCATCCGTCAGCCTCGTGCTTCCGACGTTCACCACCAGCACCCCCGGGCCTGCCTTCAACAGCACACAGCTCACCTTCGCCGCCGTCGCCTCGCTGCTTCTCTACGGCCTTTTCGTGCTCACCCAGACCGTCCGCCACCGCGACTTCTTCCTGCCGGTCGACAGCGACGGCTCGGTCAAGGAAGAGGAACACGCCGAACCGCCGACCAACAAGGCGGCGCTGACCAGCCTCGGGCTGCTGCTGGTCGCGCTGGTCGCGGTCGTCGGCCTGGCCAAGGTCGAATCACCCGCGATCGAAGCGGGCGTCAGCGCGGCCGGCTTCCCGCAGTCGTTCGTCGGTGTCGTGATCGCGCTGCTGGTCCTGTTGCCGGAAACCCTGGCCGCGACGCGGGCAGCGCGGCGCGACCGGATGCAGACCAGTCTCAACCTCGCCTACGGTTCGGCGATCGCGAGCATCGGGCTCACCATCCCGACCATCGCACTGGCGTCGATCTGGCTGGACGGCCCGCTGCTGCTGGGCCTCGGTGCGACCCACATCGTGTTGCTCGCGCTCACGATCGCGGTCAGCGTGCTCACCGTCGTCCCCGGCCGTGCGACCCGGTTGCAGGGCGGCGTCCACCTGGTCCTGCTGGCCTCGTTCCTGGTGCTCGCCATCAACCCGTGACACGAGTCCTCTTCGGACGCTGTTCTGTCGGTGGTCACGGGTAATCTCTGCCCCGTGAACGCTCGGGACCGCATCCAAGAACTCGCCGATCAGATCGTCGTCCTTCGCGACGCCTACTACCGAGGCTCGCCGAAAGTGGCCGATGCCGAGTACGACGCGATCGAAGACGAGTTGCGGGGGCTCATCGAGGCCAACCCGGAGCTGACCCCGGACCCGAACCCCCTCGACCAGGTCGGCGCGCCCGCCGTCCTGCACGCGCCCATCCGGCACTCGCGCCCGATGCTGTCGCTGGAGAAGGCGACCAAACCCGAGCAGGTCGAGGCGTTCTTCTCCCGTTTCCCCGGGCAGCCGGTGGTCGTCATGCCGAAGCTGGACGGGCTGTCGCTGGCCCTGGTCTACGAGAACGGGCGGCTCGCCAGGGCGATCACCCGCGGCGACGGGACCACCGGCGACGACGTGACCATGCTGGTGCGGGCGCTGACCGACGGCGTCCCGGACAAGGTCGACGCGCCCGGCCGCGTCGAAGTCCGCGGCGAGGCCGTCATGCTCCGCTCCACCTTCGCCGCGTACAACAAGGCCCACCCGGACAAACCGCTGATCAACCCGCGCAACGCCGCCGCCGGAACCCTGCGCGCCAAGGATCCGGCCACCGTCGCCGAGCGGCGCCTCCAGTTCTTCGCCTTCGATCTCTCCACCGAGCCCGACAGCGCGGAAACCGATCTCGACGGCGCGCTGCGGACGCTCGGATTCGCCGCCGCCGACATGCGGCACTGCGATGACGCCGAAGCGGCGCAGGCCGTCATCACGACCATCGAGCAACAGCGCAACGACCTCGACTACGACCTCGACGGTGCCGTGCTGCGCCTGGCGGATCGGGACGCGTACGCCGCCGCCGGAACGCGGTCCAGCTCGCCGCGTGGCGCGATGGCGTTCAAGTTCGCCGCCGAGGAGAAGACCACTGTCCTCACCGACGTGGTCTGGGACGTCGGCAAGACCGGCAAGATCGCTCCCGTCGCGTGGCTGGAGCCGGTGTTCGTCGGCGGCGGCAACGTCACCCGGGCGACGCTGGCCAACCAGGAGGTCATCCGTGCCCGCGGGATCAAGATCGGCGACACCGTGCTGGTACGCCGCGCCGGCGACGTGATCCCGTTCGTGGCGGGCGTCCTCGACGCGACGAAGCGCACCGGCGAGGAAAGGGACATCGTTCCGCCCTCGGTGTGCCCGTCGTGCGAAGAGCCGTTGACCGAACAGGGCAACAGCCGGGAACTGTTCTGCACCAACCTCGCCTGCCCCGCCCAGGCCGTCCGGCGGCTGATCCACTGGGCTTCGCGGGCGGCCGCGGACATCGACGCGATCGGCGGAGTCTGGATCGAGCGGCTCGCCGAGGCCGGGATTCTCGAACACCCGTCGGACTTCTACCGGCTCACCAAGGAGACGCTGCTCGAGTTCGACCGCATCGGCGAAATCTCCGCCACCCGCATGATCGAGTCGATCGACGCGAGCCGCGCGGTCGGCCTGCGCCGGGCGCTGATCGGCCTGGCGATCCCGATGGCCTCCGAGGGCACCGCCGCACGGCTGTGCCGGGCGGGCTTCGGTTCGCTGGAGGACGTCGCCGACGCGGGCGAAGAGGGCCTGGTCGCCGTGGAGGACATCGGCCCGAAGGTCGCCGCGTCCCTGATCGAGCACCTCGCCCGGCTGCGTCCCGAGCTCGAGCGGCTGCGGGAGGTCGGCGTCTCGCTGGACGTGCGCGAGGAGGACCTGCCGCCCGTCGTCGCGGTCGGCGCGCCGTTGGAGGGCAAGACGGTCGTGGTCACCGGGTCGATCAGCGACCCCCGCTCCGGCGAGAAGGTGCCGCGCCCGACCTTCCAGCGTTTGTGCGAACGGGCGGGCGCGGCCATCGCGTCGTCGGTCTCGGCCAACACCGACCTGCTGATCACCGGCGCCGACGTCGGGGCCAGCAAGCTCACCAAGGCCGAGAAGCTCGAAGTCGAGGTCGTGGACCAAGGCGTGATCTGGGGACAGCTGATCGAAGCGGGCGTCGTCTAGCCTGGGCTCGTTCAACGCGCGGGCGGTTCCAAAGCCACTAGCTCCGCGTGCGCCGCATCGCGGAAGCGAGACCATGGCTCGTGCAGGTAATCCCAGACAAGCTCGCCGTCTGGCGGGCCGTCCCAGTAGGCACGGTTGAGCCGGTCCGCCAAGTCGCCGAGCGGACCGGCGAGGCCTAGTGGTGCGATCAAGGCCAGCCTGTTGTGGAGGAACCACATCCGATGCGAGAGCTCTGACGAACGTTCGTCCCCGTCGGCGGTCGCGCGCTCCATCTCCTGATAGATCTCCAGATATCCCTCGACAGCGGTCCGCAGCTCCGTTCGCCGCTCCGCGGCCCGCACCAGCCGTTCCCGGCGCTCCAAGGAACGCCCTGCCACGTGCTGGCTCACGATCGTGCCCGCTGCCCCGATCGCCGTTCCCAGCAAGGTGCCCAAGACGAGAAGCCAGTTCATGACTTCTAGTCGCATGCCCGCGTGGGCTCGTTAACGCACGCTCTCCGCCGAGCGGGGTATGTGACGGGGAAGATTTCGGACGCTGAACGTCCGGATTGTTCCCCGCTCGGCTGTCGGCGGGGGGTATAGGACCGAGGCGAAGCGTCAGCGGTGACACGGTCGAGCGTGGAGGATTCGGGA
>NZ_JBHXJK010000237.1:0-7705 GCF_042723255.1 Amycolatopsis thailandensis | reverse complement strand
GAAGGCCTCCTTGAGGGACCCAGAGTCCCTCAAGGAGGCCTTCACGGACTTGCCACCGGCAACGGACACCCCAAGCGACCTCAGCGTTTCAGCGTGAAGGTGAAGCCGCCCGAGACCTTCCCCCGCAACCGCACCGCCGAAACCACCTTCCCCTCTCCGATCAATCTCTCGACTTCGGCCCGCGAAAGGCCGCAACCTTCCGCGATCAACCGCACCGGCCGGACGGGGATCCGCGCCGCGAACCGAACCGAGACGTCACGAAAGTCTTGGTGACACGGGGCACCGGTGGAGAGCCGCCAGGCGCCCTCCCAATCGAGGGCGACGCGGTTACGGCGCAGCACGACCGGATCGGCGAGCAGTTCGGCCGCCAGAGCAGGGTCGTTCTCGTGCAGCCGAACCAAAAGCCGGGGCCGTACGGAGCGCACGTTCACCCGCTCCAGGATCGTGAGCTTCGCGGTGTCCCCGCACGCGACGCAGCGCACGAGGAGCCAGGCATCGAGGAGCTTGTGGTTGGCGTTGACACGGAACTTGCCGTTCGCCCGGAAACGCCCGGACGGGCAAACATGGCAACGGCGGAGGACGACAGGCAGGCAGGTGGGAACGACCACCCAGTTTTCGAGCACAGGAATACACCCGTTCCAGTGAGAAAATCCGCAGCAAAAGGAAGCGCGGCGCAGAGGTGCGACGCGCGACGAAATCAGCGCTCGGGAGGTCTCACAGGGTGTACAACGGCAGGCTCTCGGCTCGACGACGTGGTCCGGCAGCACGGTAGCGGCGCCCAAAGAACCACTCCACTGGTTTTCGGGCAAAGAGAAGGCCCCCTGACCGAAGCCAGGGGGCCTTCGACGCAGAACTAGGCGCGCGCGTCCTCCTTCAGCATGTCCGCGCACTTCTCGCCGATCGCCATCGTCGTGATGCACGGGTTCACCGCGACCAGGAACGGCATCGCCGAACCGTCGGCGACCCGCAGGCCTTCGACGCCGCGCACCCGCAGCCGCGCGTCCAGCACGGCCGAGGGATCCCCGTCGCCGCCCATTTTCGCGGTGCACGAGGGGTGATAGACCGTGTTGTGTGTCTTGCGCAGGTAGTCCGCGATCTCGTCGTCGGTCTTGACGTCCCGCCCGGGCGCCAGTTCCGTGCCCGCCCATTCGTCCAGGGCAGGCTGTTCGGCGATCTTGCGGGCCAGTTTGATGCCGTAGGTCATCACGCGCATGTCGTGCTCGTCGGTGAAGTAGCGCGGGTCCACCTTCGGCTTGTCCCGGTAGTCACGGCTGCGCAGCCGCACCGTGCCGGTCGACCGCGACCGGGTGACGTTCGGCGTCAGGCAGAAGCCGTTCTCCGTCGTCGGGTAGCCGTGCCGCAGGGTGTTCATGTCGAACGGCACGGAGCCGTAGTGGAACATCAGGTCGGGGCGGTCGAGGCCCTCCTCCGTGGTGGTGAAGATGCCGATCTCCCACCACTGCGTCGACTCCGTGGTCATCGGTTGCAGCGCGTCCCACTGGATGACGCCTTCCGGGTGATCCTGCAGGTTCTCGCCGACGCCGGGGGAGTCCACCAGGACGTCCACCCCGACCTCGCGCAGATGCGCGGCGGGGCCGATTCCGGACAGCATCAGGAGTTTCGGCGTGTCGATCGCGCCCGAGGACAGGATGACCTCGCGCCGCGCCCGCAACGGAACACCGTGGATCAGGTCGTCGGCCAGGTATTCCGCGCCGGTGCAGCGTTTGCCGTCGAACAGCAGCCGCCGGACCCGGGCGCCGGTGATGATCTCCAGATTCGGCCGCTTGCCGATGATCGGGTGCAGATAGGACACCGACGCCGACGAGCGCGTGCCGTCCTCGCGCGCGTTGATCTGGAACCAGTTCGCGCCGTGTGTCACGGTCTTGCCGGAGTTGAACTCCGTCCGCGGGATACCCGCCTGCTCGCAGGCCTGCAACAGCGCGACACCGGTCGGGTCGTTCGGCGGCACCGACCGGATGGTCACCGGGCCCGAGCGGCCGTGGTGGTCGCCAGGCCCGTCGTTGGTCTCAAGACGTTTGTACAGCGGGAAAATGTCCTGAGCCGTCCAGCCGGGCAGGCCGAGCGACGACCATTCGTCGAGATCCTCGGCGGGCGCCCAGAACGCGATGCACGAGTTGTGCGACGAGCAGCCGCCCAGCACCCGCGCGCGGGCGTGCCGCAGGAAGGAGTTGCCGGAGGCCTGCGGTTCGACCAGGTAGTCCCAGTCGTAACCGGATTCCAGCAGGCCCATCCACTTCGTCAGTTCCAGCACCGCCGGATCGTCCACATCGGACGGTCCGGCCTCCAGCAGCGCCACGGTGACGTCCGGGTCTTCCGAGAGTCTCGCCGCGACCACCGAACCCGCCGTCCCGCCGCCGACGACGATGTAGTCGAACTCTCCGGTCACTGTGCTGCCTCCTCGGGATGTGCTTCCGCGGCGTGATCGGCCAGGACGCCGCTCTTGTGCCGCAGGACGAACCAGTAATACGCGAAACCGACGACCGCCACCGCGCCGACGAACAGCACGGCCCCCCATTCGAGGTACCAGTGATACGGCTCGGTCGCGTTGTAGACCTCGCGCCGCGGCCAAGCCAGGTTCACCACGATCGCGCCGCCCCAGAGCACGCCGAGGATGTTCACCGGCAGCCCCAGTTTGCCGAGGGAGAAGTACTTGGCGCCCTCCACCTTCGGCGGCGGCCACTGCCCGCGCAGACGCTTGACCAGCATCGGGATGGTGACCAGCAGGTACGCCAGGTAGATCATGATGATGCCGATGCTGGTGATCACCGTGAAGATCTGCGGCTGCCCGACGTTGACCACCAGGATCAGCACCGCGATGACCCCGGACACGATCGCGGGAATCACCGGCGTCTTCGTCTTCGGTGACACTCGCGCGAGGTGCTTCCCGGCGGGCAGGTTGTTGTCGCGGCCCATCGCGAACATCATCCGGATCGACGCCGACTGGACGGCCAGGTTGCACACCGTGATGGCGATGACGACCGCCAGCAGGAAGATCGTGCCGATCGTGCTGCCCAGGACGTCGAGGACGATGAACTGGAGGCCACCCGTGGCGATCTGGGGGTTGTTGATGTCACCGACGGCCATCAGCGCCAGGATCAGGATCAGCCCGCCGATGACGAACGACGCGATCAGGGCGCGCAGGATCGCCTTGGGCGCGTTCTTGCGCGGGTCGTGGCTCTCCTCGCCGAGCGAGCTGGCGGTGTCGAAGCCGTACATGACGTAGGTCGACGCGAGCGAGGCGACCAGGAACGCCCCGAAATAGCCCCATGGCTGGTCGGCGCCGGTGTCGTTGGTCTGCATGACGACCTCGGGCCCGCGCGTGATGTTCACCGCGAGCGCCACGATCAGCAGGACCGCGGCGACCAGTTCGATGAACACCCCGGCGCTGTTGATCCGCGCCATCAGCTTGACGCCCCACGCGTTCACCAGCGTGGTGAACAGGATCAGGATGGTGCCGAGGATGACCGCGTTCACCGCGCTGTCGCCGGAGAAGGAGAAGAACGACGAGATCTGGGGGAGCGTGATCTGGTACGCCAGCGCGACGGCCGCGATGCTCACGATCGACGCGGTGAGCATCATCCAGCCCGCCAGCCACGCCACATGCGGGCTGCCGAGCCGTTTCGACCAGTTGTAGATCGAGCCCGCCACCGGGTAGTGCGCCGCCAGTTCGGCGAACGACAGCGCGACCATCAGCTGGCCGACGAACACCATCGGCCACGACCACCAGTAGGCGGGGCCGCCGAAGCTGAAGCCGAAGTAGAACAGCTGGAAGGTGCCGGTCAGGATCGAGATGTAGCTGATCCCGGCGGCGAAGGTGTGGAAGTTGCCGAGTGTTCTTTCGAGTTCCTGTTTGTAGCCGAAACCGGCCAGGCCGTCATCGGAAGGAGTGCTCATCGGCAGTTTCCCGTCTTCAGTTGGATGCGGCATGCTCCCCGGAGAACCAGCGCTGTGGTGCGGGCCGGAGGTTCTGGTAGATGTGCTTCGCCTCCACGTACTCGGCCAGTCCGGTCGGGCCGAGCTCGCGCCCGAAGCCGGACTGCTTGTAGCCGCCCCACTCGGCCTGCGGCAGGTACGGGTGGAAGTCGTTGATCCAGATCGTGCCGTGCCGCAACCGGTTCGCGACCCGCTGGGCGCGGGAGGCGTCCGAGGTGAAGACCGCGCCCGCGAGGCCGTAGTGCGTGTCGTTGGCGATGCGGACCGCGTCGTCCTCGTCGGTGAAGGTCTCGACGGTGAGCACCGGGCCGAACGATTCGTCGACGACGGCGCTGCTGCCCTGCTTCACGCCGTCGAGGATGGTCGGCAGGTAGTAGTGACCCTTCGCGAGTTCGCGATCGTCCGGGCGTTTGCCGCCGGTGCGCAGGACAGCGCCCTCTTCCAGCGCCCTGGCGACGTAACGTTCGATCTTTTCCAAATGGGCCGCGGAGATCAAGGGACCGGTTTCAGCCTTCGGGTCGAAAGGTCCACCCAGTCGGATCAACTCGGCGCGCCGGACGAGTTCGGCGACGAACTCGTCGTGCCACTCCTCCTGGACGATCAGCCGCGCGCCCGCCGAGCAGACCTGTCCGGAGTGCAGGAAGACCGCGGTCAGCGCGTAGTCGACGGCGGTGTCGAAGTCCGAGTCGGCGAAGACGACGTTCGGGTTCTTGCCGCCCAGTTCCAGCGCGACCTTCTTGATGGTGGACGCGGCGGAGGCGGCGATGATCTTCCCGGTCGCCAGGCCACCGGTGAACGAGACGAGGTCGACGTCCGGGTGTTCGGACAGCGGCGCCCCGGCCTGCGCGCCCGCGCCGAGCACCAGGTTCGCGACGCCGCCGGGGAGCCCGGCCTCGGTCAGCAGCTTCATCAGCATGATCGAGGTGTGCGGGGTCAGCTCGCTGGGCTTGAGGACGAAGGTGTTGCCCGCCGCGAGCGCGGGGGCGACCTTCCAGATGGTCTGCAGGAGCGGGTAGTTCCACGGCGTGATCAGCCCGCAGACGCCGACCGGCTCGTGCACGATGCGGCTGAACGCGTCCGGGTTGCCGGTGTCGACCACGCGGCCGGCGTCGTTCGCGGCGAGCTTGCCGAAGTAACGCAGGCACGCGGCGATGTCGGCCATGTCGTATTCGCTCTCGACCAGCCGTTTCCCGGTGTCGAGCGACTCGGCGCGGGCGAACGCCCCGGCGTCGCGGTCGAGCAGGTCGGCGGCCTTCAGCAGCAGGTCACCGCGTTCGGGAGCGGGAGTGGCGGGCCACGGGCCGGTGTCGAACGCCTTCCTCGCGGCGGCGATGGCCGCTTCGGTGTCCTCGCGGGTGCCTTCGGCGACTTCCGCGACCAGTGACCCGTCCGCGGGGCAGCGGATCTCCCGGCGACCACCGCCGACCGCGTCGACCCATTCGCCACCGATGAAAAAGTCCGCCATCAAGCCCTCCGAAACCGGCTCCTGCTCAACCGTCGATTTCGGATTATCGCGGGCACCCGACGTGACCGCTACTTGGCAAAAGAGACCATGTTCACACCGTCGGGTGTGGTGTGGTGATTTTCTGACATGTGACCCGTGACGCGGGGGACGGAAGACTCTCAGCCGCCCTCCGTAGACTGGCCGGAACGGCGGAAGAGGAACCAGGCGAGGTGGGAGAGTGACGTTGCTCGAGTCCGTGCACGGACCGGCCGACTTGAAGCGGATGGACCAGGAGCAGCTCGGCGAGCTGGCCGCGGAGATCCGCGACTTCCTGGTCGAGAAGGTGCGGCTCGCCGGTGGTCACCTGGGCCCGAACCTGGGTGTGGTCGAGCTGACGATGGCGCTGCACCGGGTCTTCGACTCGCCGAGCGACGCCATCGTGTGGGACGTCGGTCACCAGGCGTACGTGCACAAGATCGTCACAGGCCGTCATGACGGCTTCGGCAAGCTGCGCCAGCTCGGCGGCCTCACCGGCTACCCGGCGCGCGGCGAGAGCGAGCACGACCTCGTCGAGAACAGCCATGCGTCGACAGCGTTGTCCTATGTGGACGGTCTGGCGAAGGCGTTCGAACTCGGCGGTGGCGGCAGGCACGCGATCGCGGTCGTCGGCGACGGCGCGCTGACCGGCGGCATGTGCTGGGAGGCGCTCAACAACATCGCCGCGAACCCGCGCCGTCCGGTCGTCATCGTCATCAACGACAACGGCCGCTCCTACTCGCCGACCATCGGCGGCGTCGCGGACCACCTCGCTTCGCTGCGGCTCAAGCCGGGCTACGAGCGCGTTCTGGACCGCGGCAAGGAGTTGCTGCGGCACACGCCCATCGTCGGCAAGCCGATCTACGCGGCGCTGCACGCGGCGAAGGCGGGCCTCAAGGACGCGCTGAGCCCGCAGATGATGTTCTCCGACCTCGGCCTCAAGTACCTCGGCCCGGTCGACGGGCACGACCTCGTCGCGCTGGAGAAGGCTTTCCAGAGCGCTCGTGACTTCGGCGGCGCGGTCATCGTGCACGTGGTCACCGAGAAGGGCCACGGCTACGAGCCCGCGGTCACCAACCAGGCCGACCAGATGCACCAGACCGACCCGATCGATCCGGAGACCGGCCTGCCGCCGGTCAAGGGCCCGAGCTGGACCGGCGTCTTCGCCGACGAACTGGTCAAGATCGGCGCCGACCGCGAGGACGTCGTCGCGATCACCGCGGCCATGCTGCGCTCGACGGGGCTGCACAAGTTCGCCGAGGCGTACCCGGACCGCTGGTACGACGTCGGGATCGCCGAGCAGCACGCGGTGACCTCGGCCGCCGGTCTCGCGATGGGCGGCAAGCATCCCGTCGTCGCCGTCTACTCGACCTTCCTGAACCGGGCGTTCGACCAGGTCCTGATGGACGTCGCGCTGCACCGTCAGCCGGTGACGCTGGTGCTGGACCGGGCGGGCATCACCGGACCGGACGGGCCGAGCCACCACGGCATGTGGGACCTGTCGCTGCTGGGCATGGTGCCGGGCATGCGGGTCGCCGCGCCGCGCGACGCCGGCACGCTGCGCGAGGAACTGCGCGAGGCCGTCGCGGTCGAGGACGGGCCGACGGCGCTGCGGTTCTCCAAGGGCGGCGTGATCGACTCCGTGCCCGCCGTCGAGCGCGTCGGCGTGGTGGACGTGCTGCGCAAACCCACCGGTGACGCCGACGTCCTGCTCGTCGCGGTGGGCGCGTTCGCCATGCTCGGGCTCGCCGCCGCGGACCGGCTGGCCGACCAGGGCATCGGTGTGACCGTGGTGGACCCGCGCTGGGTCGTCCCGGCGCCCGCCGAACTGGTCGCGCTGGCCGAGCAGCACAAACTCGTCGTGACCGTCGAGGACAGCGGCCGCCACGGCGGCTTCGGGTCCGCGCTGGCCGCGCTGTTCCGCGACGCCGAATGCGATGTCCCGCTGCGGGATCTCGCGGTGCCGCAGGTGTTCCACGACCACGGTTCGCGCGAGGAGGTGCTGGCCCGGGTCGGGCTGACCGCGCAGGACGTGGCGCGACGGGTGACCGAGTGGTCGGCGAACCTGGCGAGCCGGACGCCTGCTCCGGAGGACACGCACCGCTGACAAGCACGCGTGTCACGTCAGCGACCGTCGATGCTGGAGCCGCGTCATCGCGCGAGCCCGGGGTGGTGACCGGGCTCGTGAGATTGCCCCGGTCACGAGCGGATCCGGAGGGGTGTGTGGTTTAATGGGGACTATACCTAGGAAATTGAAGACCACCCCCAGAC
>NZ_JBHXJK010000236.1:0-7743 GCF_042723255.1 Amycolatopsis thailandensis | reverse complement strand
CGCTAAACGCAGGGCGTGGCCGGAGAAGCGTGAAGGCCCCCTTCCCAGGCAGAGCCGAGGGAAGGGGGCCTTCACGCGTCAAGCGGAGACGTCAGTCGGTGGTCTCGTCGGTGCCGTCGGCCTTGGCCTTGGCGTCGGCCGCCTTGGGCGCCCGGCCGTTGCGCGAGCTGCGACGCGGCTGACGCGGGGCGGGCGGCGGCGGGGCGATCTGCTGCACGGCCGGGCCACCGCCGAGCATCAGCTCCGCGAAGGTCGCCATGGCCTCGTCCAGCTGGCCGCCGATGCGGCGCACGGACTCGTCGTTGCTCTTGCGCACCAGCGTGTCGACCGAGTCGGTGTCCGGCTGCTTCTGGAGCGTGCTCTCGACCTTCGACAGGCCGCTGCGGATCGAGCCGTCGAGGTCGCCGAGGCGTCCGGTGAAGCCGTCCTCGACCTTGTCGAGCCGCTCCGCGAGGTCGTCCAGCCGCGAGGTGACCTTCTCGAGGCGGTCGCCCAGGCCGTCGAGGCGCTCCGAGGCGTCGATCATCTCGCCGGTCTCGGTCAGCGCGGTCTTCAGCGCCTCGGTGTTCGCGGTGAGGCTGTCCTTGGTGGCCTTGTCGAGGTTCTCGACGCGGGTGCGCAGCTCGCGGTCGACGGTGTCGACGCGGTCGCGCAGGGTCGACTCGGCCTGCTCGACGCGCTCGCGCACCGGGCCGATCACCGACTGCGGGAGCGAGTCGGTCTTCACGTCCTGCTTGTCCAGGTGCGCGCCGAGCTCGTCGAGACGGCGGTGGATGTTCTGGAGCTTGTCCTCGAGCCCGTCCATCCGGCCCCCGACGCCTTCGAGGCGCGCGGCCATGCCGTCGAGGCGGCCGTCGAGCTGGGCGAACGGCTTGGCCAGCTTGTCGACGATGCTTTCGACGGCGCGGGTCAGCGCGGCGATCGCGGTGTCCTGCGCTTCGAGCCGCGACATGGTCTCGTCGAGCCGCTCGGCGAGCACGCTGGTCTCGGTGCGGTCGGGCATCTCCGAGAGGCGCTTGCGGACCGCGCCGAGCGAGTCGACCGGCGCCAGACGTGCGTAGATGTCGTCGAGCGCGTCGAAGATCTGCTGCTGTTCGCTCTCACGCACTTCGGCCGCGCGCACCAGCATGTTGCGCATCCGGTCGAAGGACGGGGCTGCTGCAATGTGGTTGTCAGTGGTCACTGCGGTGTCCTTCGTGGGCGGGGAAATGGGAGGGACGTGACGTGAAGCTTATCCATTGCGAAATTGCTCTGCGTATGGCCCCCGGGTATCGGACAATGCCGAGCTCTGACCCTGATGGCCGATTCAGCCGGTGATCGACAAAGCCGAGGGTTAACCGGAGCGCGGGAGTTACCACCATGTAGGGGAATGACAGCCTGGTTACCGTTACGTATGTCCTCTGAAAGCAGCAGACCCCTCGTCCCGGAGGCGGTACTGGCCCGTGCTCCCAAGGTTCTCCTCCACGACCACCTGGACGGCGGATTGCGTCCCGCGACGGTCGCCGAACTCGCCGAACAGACCGGGTACCAGGCCCTTCCGACCGGTGATCCCGTCGCGCTCGGCCGATGGTTCCGCGACGCCGCCGATTCCGGCTCTCTCGTCTCGTACCTTGAGACGTTCGCGCATACCTGCGGCGTGATGCAGACGGAGGAAGCGCTGGTCAGAGTGGCCGCCGAGGCGGTCGAAGACCTCGCGGCCGACGGGGTCGTCTACGCCGAGGTGCGGTACGCGCCCGAACTCTTCGTCGAACGCGGACTGTCACTCGATGCGGTGGTCGAGGCCGTTCAGGCCGGGTTCGAGGAAGGTGAACGGAGAGTGGCGGCCGCGGGCGGCCGGATCCGCGTCGGGACGTTGCTCTGCGCGATGCGCCAGCACGCCAGGGCACTCGAGATCGCCGGTCTCGCCGTCCGCTACCGCGACGCCGGCGTGGTCGGGTTCGACATCGCCGGACCGGAAGACGGATTTCCGCCTACCAGAAATCTCGACGCATTCGAGTTCCTGCGGACGAATAATGCGCATTTCACCATTCATGCCGGTGAAGCGTTCGGGCTCGCGTCCATTTGGGAGGCGATTCAGCATTGCGGCGCGGAGCGCCTCGGTCACGGTGTGCGGATCGTCGACGACATCAAGACCGACAGTGACGGCACGGTCCATTTGGGACGGTTGGCCGCCTACGTCCGCGACCGGCGGATCCCGCTGGAGATCTGTCCCACCTCCAATGTCCAGACGGGAGCGGCGCGCTCGATCGGCGAACACCCCATCGGCCTGCTCGCCCGGCTGCGCTTCCGGGTCACCGTCAACACCGACAACCGGCTGATGAGCGGCTGCTCCATGACCAGCGAATTCGCCGCCCTGACCGAGGCCTTCGGCTTCGGGCCGGCCGATCTCGAGTGGTTCACCATCAATGCGATGAAATCCGCGTTCCTCGATTTCGATCAGCGGCTCGACATCATCAACACGGTCATCAAGCCCGGGTACGCGGCCTTGCGGTAGTTAGCACGGACAACTATCGTTCACTATGTAGGAGTTCTATCCCAAATAGTGGAACGGTGACGAAGATGGCGCAGGTCGTGGACGTGGGGATCGGCGGCAAACGGCGCTGGCTCATCCTCGCGCTCGGCCTCGCCGCGCAGACCGCGAGCTGTTCGTTCCTCTACGGGATCCCGTTCCTGGTGCCGTCCATGCAGCGTGCGGAGGGGCTCACGCTCGCCGAAGCGGGAACGGTGGTCGCGGCGCCGAGTCTTGGCCTGCTGTTCACCTTGATCCTGTGGGGTGCGGCCGCCGACCGTTACGGAGAGCGTTTGGTAATGGCCCTCGGACTCGGCGTCTCGGGGTTACTCCTCGTGTACGCGGCCGTGGGCGCCCACTCGCTCGGGATCCTCTTTGGAGTGTTTCTGCTCGCCGGCGCGAGCACCGCGTCAGTGAACGCCGCGAGCGGCCGGGCGGTCCTCGGCTGGTTCGGCCCGGCGGAACGCGGCTTCGCGATGGGCATCCGCCAGATGGCGCAGCCGCTCGGGGTCGGTGTCGCCGCCTTCGGGCTCCCGCCGCTCGCGGATCGCTGGGGCTTCCAGGTCTCGCTGATGCTGCCCGCGCTGGCCGCGATCGTCGTCGCGGTGCTCGTCGCCTGGCTGCTGGTCGACCCGCCGCGTCCGGACACCGGGACCGGCGCGGGGGAGAAGCCGCCGTCGCCGTATCGGAGGCCGGCGCTCTGGCGCGTGCACGGCGCGAGCGCGCTGCTCGTCGTCCCGCAGTTCACCGTCTCCGCCTTCACCCCGGTGTACCTGGTGACCGTCCACCACTGGACGGCCGCGTCGGCGGGCTGGTTCGTCGGCGCCGTCCAGATCCTGGGCGCGCTGGGCAGGCTCGTCTCGGGCCGCTGGTCCGACCGCGTCGGCAGCCGGTTGCGGCCGATGCGGCAACTGGCGGTCGCGAGCGCGGTGGTCATGCTCCTCGTCGCCGCCGGGGACGCGACCTGGCCGTGGCTGGTGCTGCTCGCCTTGGTCCTGGCCGCGGTGATCACCGTGTCCGACAACGGACTCGGCTTCACCGCCTCGGCCGAGATGGCCGGGCTCGCCTGGGCCGGGCGGGCGATGGGCACGCAGAACACCGGCCAGAACATCGCCGCCGCGCTGACCCCGCCGATGCTGGGCCTGGTCATCGGCGACTCGCGGTACGCGCTGGCCTTTTGCGTCGCCGCGGTCTTCCCGGCGCTGGCAGTGGCCCTGGTACCCGTCAAAGACGAAAAGAGCCCCTCAGGACGAACCTGAGGGGCTCTTTCGCGAGTTGGATCAGACGACCGTGAGGCGGTTCTCGAAGGTCTCGACGAGCTTGCGCCACTCGGACTGCTCGGCGTCGAAGGGAGCGCTCGGCTCGAGGCGCGTGGGGTCCGGCCGCAGCACGAACGACACCAGCCAGCCGAGGCTTTCATTGGCGGCCAGCGCGGTGTCGACGCTGTCGTCGTCGGCCCAATCGGCGGCGTCGGTGATCAGCTCGACGGCCAGCTCCAGCTGGGTCGGGTCGATCGCCTCCGGGCCTTCGGCGATGTCGTCGGCGATGCCGTTCAACACGTAGGTGTTCTCGGTGTCGACGTCGATCTCGAGCTCGCCGGCGGTGGCCTTCGTGGTCACCTCGTCCCAAGTGGACACTTGGGCGAGGTCGTTGCCCGCCAGTTCCTTGCCGTCCGCGATCGCGCGGATGAGGGCCTTCTCGGAGGAGAAGACGTCGATCTCGCCTTCGCTGCCGAGGAAGATCGGCTTGTCGTCGAGGTAGCAGCGCAGCGTGTAGTACTCGGCGCCCGAGGTGATGATCTTGATCGGGTCGATGCCGACCTCGCCCCAGAAACCGACGGGCTCGTCGTCTTCGTCCTCGTCGTCCGCGTCGACGTCTTCGAGGTCCTCGTTCTCGGCGGCGGCGGCCTCGGCTTCGGCGGACTCCGCGAGGAAGGTCGCGAGCTCCTCGGCCGTCTGCTCCAGCACCTTCTCGTCGACGTCGGGAACGGTCACCAGGCCGTCGATCGCGTCGAGCACGGTGTCCCACTTCTCGGAGACCGCCTGCGACAGGTCCGCCCACAGGCGCTCGCCGTCGCGGCCGGAGAAGGGCAGCGTGCCCTGGTCCAGCAGCGAGAAGCTCTCGTGCGCGTCGAGGACTTCGTGGACCTCGTCGAGCTCGCACACGTCCGCGAGCGAACGCACGATGCCGATGATCTCGGCCAGCTCGCCCAGCGTCCACTGGTCCGGCTTCTCGGCGACCAGCTCGGGGACGCCCACCAGGTCGTAGGTGTGGTCGTCGTCCGGGATCAGCTCGGGCACGTTCAGCGCCGGCACGACCTCCCACGCGGGGTGGTCGAGCAGGTCGTGCTGCTCGGAGGTCCGCACGAAAGCGGCGAGGTGCGCGGCGTCCGGGAAGGCGTACAGGTCCTCCTCGTCGCCGAGGAAGGCTTCCCATTCCTCGCCGTCCTCCCGCCAGCGCGGCGCCCAGAGAGTGACGACGTCACCCTGTGGCAGGCCGAGTTCGATCGGGATGATGTCCTGTGCCATTCCTTAGCCCTCTCGGATTACCGCCTGTGTGCGCGCGGCCGGGCGATGCTTGCCCGATGGGTGCGCGGTACCGCGAAGCCTACGGGTTTCCGCCGATGGGCGCGATCACCCCTGGGCAAGAAGCGACCAACGGATGGCACGATAGGCCTTCTGATGACACTTACAGACCTCCTGCCTGCGGCTCCCGACCCCGACTCGCTGTTCGAAGCCTTCTCGACCTGGACAGCCGAGCGCGGGCTGGAGCTGTACCCCGCGCAGGAGGAGGCCATCATCGAGGTGGTCTCCGGGGCGAACCTGATCCTGTCGACGCCGACGGGCTCGGGTAAGAGCCTGGTCGCCGTCGGCGCCCACTTCACCGCGCTCGCGCACGGCCGCCGCAGCTACTACACGGCGCCGATCAAAGCCCTGGTCTCGGAGAAGTTCTTCCAGCTCATCGAGATCTTCGGCGCCGAGAACGTCGGCATGATGACGGGGGACTCGGCGGTGAACGCCGACGCGCCGATCATCTGCTGCACGGCGGAAATCCTGGCGAACATGGCGTTGCGGTTCGGCGCCGACGCGCCGGTCGGCCAGGTCATCGCGGACGAGTTCCACTTCTACTCGGAACCGGATCGCGGCTGGGCCTGGCAGGTGCCGCTGCTGGAACTGCCGAAGGCGCAGTTCGTGCTGATGTCGGCGACGCTGGGCGACGTCTCGTTCTTCGAAAAAGATCTCACCAGGCGCACGGGCCGCCCCACCGCGGTGGTCACGTCGGCGGAGCGGCCGGTGCCGCTCACCTTCCGCTACGCGCTGACACCGTTGCACGAGACGATGTCCGAGCTGCTCAACGGCGGTCAGTCGCCGGTCTACGTCGTGCACTTCTCACAGGCGGCGGCGATCGAGCGCGCGCAGACGCTGATGAGCATCAACGTCACCTCGAAGGCGGAGAAGGAGGCCATCGCCGAGATGCTCGGCGACTTCCGCTTCTCGGCCGGGTTCGGGAAGACGCTGTCCCGGCTGGTCCGGCACGGCATCGGCGTGCACCACGCCGGCATGCTGCCGAAGTACCGGCGCCTGGTCGAGCAGCTCGCGCAAGCCGGACTGCTGAAGGTGATCTGCGGGACCGACACGCTCGGCGTCGGCATCAACGTACCTATCCGCACGGTGGTCTTCTCCGCGCTGACGAAGTACGACGGAGTGCGGCAACGGCATCTCAAGGCGCGCGAGTTCCACCAGATCGCCGGGCGCGCGGGCCGCGCCGGGTACGACACCGACGGCTACGTCGTCGTGCAGGCGCCGGACCACGTCGTCGAAAACGCCAAGGCGCTGGAGAAGGCGGGCGACGATCCCAAGAAGAAAAAGAAGATCGTCCGCAAGAAGGCGCCCGAAGGGTTCGTCAACTGGACGGAGAGCACCTTCGACCGGCTGATCGCGGCCGAGCCGGAGCCGCTGACGTCGAGTTTCCACGTCAGCCACTCGATGCTGCTGAACGTCGTTTCCCGGCCGGGAAACGCGTTCGACTCGATGCGGCATCTCCTGGAGGACAACCATTCCGACCGTCCCGCTCAGCGGAAGCTGATCCTGCGCGCGATCGCGATCTACCGCGCGCTGCTCGCGGCCGGGGTCGTGGAGCGGCTCGACGAACCCGACGAGCAGGGCCGCATCGTCCGGCTCACCGTGGACCTGCAGTTCGATTTCGCGCTGAACCAGCCGCTCTCGCCGTTCGCGCTGGCCGCGATCGAACTGCTCGACGTCGAGTCGCCGTCGTATCCGCTCGACGTCGTGTCCATTGTGGAATCCACTGTGGACAATCCTCGCCCGGTGCTTTCGCAGCAACAGTTCAAGGCGCGCGGCGAGGCCGTGCAGGCGATGAAGTCCGAGGGCATCGAATACGACGAGCGGATGGAACTGCTCGAAAACGTCACGTATCCGAAGCCGCTGGAGGAACTGCTGGAAGCGGCGTATTCCCGCTACCGGCAAGGGCATCCGTGGGTCGAGGACTACGAGCTCAAGCCGAAGTCGGTCGTGCGCGACATGTATGAGCGCGCGATGAACTTCGTGGAGTACATCGGTTTCTACCAGCTCGCCCGCTCGGAAGGGCTGGTGCTGCGGTACCTCACCGACACCTACGACTCGCTCCGGCACACGGTCCCCGACGAGGCCAAGGACGAGGGTCTGCAGGACCTCATCGAATGGCTCGGTGAACTGGTGCGCCAGGTCGACTCCAGTCTCCTCGACGAGTGGGAAGCCTTGCGGCACCCCGAAGAAGAGGGCCCGGTTTCGGCGAGGCCGCCGTCCGAGCCGCCCGCGGTCACGCGGAACGAGCGGGCTTTCCGGGTGCTCGTGCGGAACGAGCTGTTCCGCCGGGTCGAGCTCGCCGCCCGGCGTTCCTACGGGGCGCTCGGCGAGCTGGACGCCGCGTCGGGCTGGGACGCGGACGCGTGGGAAGACGCCATCGAGGACTACTTCGACGAGCACGAAACGCTCGGCATCGGGCCGGACGCGCGTGGCCCCAAGCTGCTGATCATCGAGAAGGAGACGGAGATCTGGCGGGTGCGGCAGATCTTCGACGACCCCGCGGGCGATCACGACTGGGGCATCGGCGCGGAAGTCGATCTGGCGGCTTCGGACGAGGCGGGCTCGGCGGTCATCCGGATCACCGCGGTGGACCAGCTCTGACTCAGGCCGCGCTTACACCGTTACGCGCGCCATGAAAGGTCCTTTCCT
>NZ_JBHXJK010000235.1:0-7794 GCF_042723255.1 Amycolatopsis thailandensis | reverse complement strand
CGGGGGGGGGGGGGGGTGTTGAAAAACCAATTTCCCAACTGTTTTTGTTGGCCTTTGTGTTTTACACCACGTCCCGGCGGGACTCGCCGCCGCAGTCGATCTCGGTTCGCTGACTGTGACATCCGTGCGTTCATTCGACCGGCTCAGTCGGCTTCGACGGACACCGCGGGCCGCTGGGTGGGCTCGGGGACTCGCGCTCCCGTGGGGAATTGCGCGACGACGAGATATCCGGTGCCGAGCCAGCGGCGGGCCCTTCGGCTCACCGTCCGTTCGGGGGCATACCGCCATCGATACGACCACGGCCGGATCAGGCGATCGAACGGCGGGACGAACGCCGTGATGTCGTAGAACACGACGTCGTGCGGCCGCAGACCCGATTCCCGCATCCGGCCGACCAGCCGGAAAGCAGGCAAGGCGTGGATACCGCTCTTGTCCGCGCGATGCCTGCGTTCCTCCGGGACACCGGAAAGCCCTTCGATCCGGCCGAGCAGGCGCCGCGCCGGCCAGAACACGCCCCACTCGAACAGACGGTAGGGGCTGAGCGGGTTGAGCATGGTGATCACGACGAACCCGCCGGGCTTCGTCACGCGCGCGATCTCCCCCAGGGCGCGGTCGACGTCGACGTACTCCAGCACGCCCATCGCCAGCACGATGTCGAAGCTGTCGCGGGGAAACGGCAGTTCGTCGATGTCGGCGACATGCAGCCGGACCTTGTCGTCGTCGCGCAGTCCGCGCGCGGCGAGGTCGATCATCGCGGCGGACTGGTCGCAGGCGGTGATCCGGAATTCGCCGCCGTCGGCGCCGAGCAGATGATGGACCATCATGCCCGGACCACACCCCACATCGAGCAGCTCACCGGACGGGAACGACCGCAAAGTCTCCGCGATGGCGTACAGCCGCGACGCGAAATAGCGCTCACTCGGACCGGAACGGTAAGCCCGCGCGTAATCGGCGGCGAAACGGGCATCCTGATAGTGAAGCCGGACGTGTCGTCCGCGAGCGGAACGGTTGGCTCGACCGAACACCTGCTTACCTCCATGACTTTGTCAGGCTTCGTAAGCGATCCCGGGAAATCCATCGACCACGTCGAGAAGGTTCGGCGTTCCGTTACCAATTCTCAGAATGTGCGGAACAATTCCGACTCGCGAAACAAAGGCGATCAACAGTTCGCACGAGCAGGAATAAGACAGCCGACCTGCGCCGATCTTCGAAACCCGAGCTCAGGATTCAAGATTAACGCAAGGTATTTCGAACGGTAAAGGGGCCAATATTTCTTGCCTTTTCCTCGAACTGCTCCGGCGCCGGACGCCGACGCGGTGCACCGGGCCGCGGCCGGTCGGGCTAGTTTGCTCGGGTGAGTCTTCTTGATGATGTGGCCGAACGCGACGGCTGGCGATGCTGGGTGTGTGACGAACCGGTCGACCCGGACATGTCGGTGAACGACCCGCGAGGGCCCAGTGTCGACAGCCGGACCGCCGACCGGAAGGCCAAGATCGCCGAACGGCTGGCGCACCGCGGGTGCAACACCCGCAAGGGCGCGGTGAAGGTGGTGATCGCCTGGCCCGATCGCCTGCACGTGGTCGAACCCGCGCCGCTGATCACCGTCGCCGGGCGGCTGGAGCGCAAGGGCGGCCGCGAGATGGTGGCCCGTTGCCCGACCAGGCAGGACGCGCAGGAGGCGGCGGATTGGCTGGTGGACCGGTTTTCCCGGCTGGTACCGGGAGTACCGGTGACCGCGAACGTCGAACCGGGTGGCGGCCAGTTCCTCGTCATCCTGGCCGCCGGCCGCCGCTGACCGCCGAACTGGTGGCTTGCCCGTAACGTCGTCCCCTCCCGTCCCGACTACGGACGACCACCGACCGGGGTGACCGACCCGTCGGCCAAGCCCGTGTCGGGGGTGACGAAGACATGAATCTCCCCACTGTAGTGAGCCTGATAAGCGTGACTGTCGCCCTCATCGGGCTTCCCGCGACCTGGGCGAACTGGAGACGGCACAGGAGCGAACGATCCTCGGAGCGCTTCCTTCGCGTAGCGGAGCACGTTCACGGAAAACAGGCTCGCCTCCACAAGCTCACCTCGTCGGCCGCGCGACCGGAGTGGACCTGTCACGCGGACGTCCCGATGCTCACCAAGGCCGGGTGGATCCTTTCCGCTCCGGCTTCCGTGGAAGACGTCCGGCTGGAGTGGGAGGACGGCTCACCTCCAGGCGATCGCTTCGGCGAAGCGAAGGCGCGGGCACGCCGCTTGCTGCCGTGGCGAACGGGTGCCGAGCGCTATCCCGCGTACAGCAGTGCCTTGGTTCAGCTGGCGGGCCGTTCGCAGCTCTATGACGGTGACCTGTACCGGCCCACCGCCATCGCGGGCGAGGCGAACGGTATCCGGTTGCGGTTCACCCAGGGTCGATATTTCGAACACCTCGACACCACCGAGATCCTGGCCTACGAGGCCGCGTCGAGAGATCTCGCGGGCCGCACCCCCGCCGACGGCCGGTACCGGCGCTGGTTGAAGGATCCTTTCGACCTGACTCGGCGTTCGACCGGCCTCGGCACGGTCACTCTGACGATCCGTACCGCCGCCGGATCAGCGGGCTTCTACATGCACAAGCGCGACGCGGACCAGTTGGCCGTCGGCGCGGGTGTCGTGCACGCCGTCCCCGCGGGCGAGTTCACGCCGTCCGACATCGGCCTGGAAGCCATACGCGCGGACTTCGACCTCTGGCGCACGGTCATGCGGGAGTACGCGGAAGAATTCCTCGACTTGGAAGAGGCTTATGGCCGCGGTGGACGGCCGTTGGACTACGACCACGACTGGCCCTTCGGAAGCCTCAACGAGGCCCGCGAATCCGGCGGCCTGCGTCTCTACGTGCTCGGTGTCGGCCTCGACGTGCTGACCTGGAAGCCGGAGTTGCTTCTTGTCTGCCTCATCGACGAGACCGTGTTCGACCGGATCTTCGCCGGCATGGTGACCGCGGGGAAGGAAGGCACGATCATCGCCGGACCTCGTGGCAACGGTATTCCGTTCGAGTTCTCCAACATCAGCCGCTATGTCGACAGCGAAAACACGCGCGGCGCGGCCAAGGCGTGTTTGACCCTGGCTTGGCGCCATCGCGCGGCGCTGGGCATCGTCTCCGACGTTGACTCCTGACCACCGGGTCACTCAGGACAAGAGACGCCGGGCCTGCCCCTCGTGGACGTCGCTCACCCACTCCCAGCCGGGTTTGGCCGACGGGCCGACCCGTGGCCGGGGAACGGGTGAGTGGCTCCGCGCGACACCGGAACTCGGGCGCCGACTGTGTGGATTTTGGTGCGTTGGACGCTCAGAAATCCACACAGTCCTGGCCGTGACCGGACCGGTCACGGCCAGGTGGTCCGAGAGGCTTGAGGGGTGTGTGGAAATAGGGGACATTCAACGTCCCTGTTTCCACACACCTCTCACCCTGAGTGACATCTCACGCTCTCGCCGGCCGCAACGACCCGAAGCGCTCCAGCGGCACCCGACGTCGCGAGCGCGACGCTCGTGACACTCACCGGAACCGGGTCAGGGCACCTCGTAGAACTTGTCGTAGTGCCCCGGCGCGTAATAGAACTTGTCGTTGTCGTCCTTGACGATGCGATCCGGCTTCGGCCGCTGGTTGTCCGGCAACGGCTTCCCGTTGAAGTCCGTGTACTCGTCGGCGTCCCGGATGGGTTTGTTGTCGTAGCGCGGTGTCGGGTGGACGTCGAACTCGTAGTACTTGCCGTCGTACGGCTTCGTCGGCTTCCCGTCCGGGCCCAGCGGTTGATCGGCGGGTTTGTTGCTGTCGCTCATCTTGCCGTTGTGCGGGAGCCTGCCCTCGTTCCCGATCTTGCCGCCGGCCTGCCCGTGGTTCCCGTAGATCCGGCCGCCCCACGTCGAGCCCGCGCCGGGAGTGGGCTTGTTCCCCAACCCAAGCGAGTTGAGCTTGTTGTCGTCCACCTTGTCGTGCCAGGCACCGAACTGGCCGCTGTCCTTGTGGTCGAGGATCCACCGCTTCATCTTCTGCGCGGCGTCCTTCTGCGCCTGGGTGAGATCGTCGAACTTCCCGAGCTGGGGCGAAAGCTCCGGCGGCTTGTCCGGCTGCGGCTGGGGCTTCTTCCCCTTGCCGCCGCCTCCCCCGCCACGGGTTCCGCTGTACTCCCCGCCACCCGGCTTCGGGCCACGGGGCTTCCCCGCGGGACCGGTCTTGCCCGCGTCGATCTTGCGAAGCGCCTTCTCCGCTTGGGCGAAGATGTTCTTCGCCTTCTTCATCAGCGGCGCGAGCGCGCTCATCGCCTTGACCAGCTTCGTGACGACGGAGGCGATCTTGGTCGCGGTCTTCGCGATGGCGGCGGTGACCTGGGGCAGCACCCAGGTCATGCCGAGACCGAGCGTCGCCAGCACCTGGAGCGCCCAGCTGATCAGCCTGGCGATCAGTTCGGCGATGGTGTCGCGGACCAGGGTGCGGACCGCGGTGACCACCTCACCGCCGATCCGGGTACCGGAGGACGCGCCACCGGCGGCCTGCTGGCAGGCGCCGATCAGGGCCGCGACATCCGCTCCCCGGGTTCGGTAGGCGTCTCCGGCCGTGCCTGTCCAGTTCGCGGTCTCGGCGACGACCATCGCGTCCAGGTCGGTGCCGATCGAGGCGAGTTCGTCGGCGACGTTCTGCCAGGTCTCCGCGTGCGCCGTGATCTCGTCCGGGTCCCCGGCGAGCGCGTCGAGCGCCTCCTTGAGGGGGCCGACGTGCTCCATCAGCCAGCCGACCCCGGCGGCGAGGATGGTGCCGAACGGGTCCATGGCGGCGGACACCGCGTCCATGGCGGTCCCGAAGGCGCCGACCGCGACGGACGCCCAGTCACCGCTCTCGATGGACGCTTTGAGCTCGGTGGCGGATTCGAGCAGGGGGACGCCGGACACCGCGGTGGTGGAATCCTTCGGCGTGGCGACGAGAGGGTTGGTCATGCCTGGGCCTTCTTCATCGGCGTCATCGGGATCGCGGCCTCGTACTGCTTGAACATCTCGACGCCGGCGGCGTCCTGCCCGGCATAGGACTGCTCGGCCGTGCGCAGGTTGGCGGCGGTCGCCCGGACGCCGTCGATCGCGGCCTTGATCGAGTCGATCGTCTTCTCCTCCGCCGGATTGATGAACGGCGGCACGAACGCGCAGATCAGACCGTAGGCCTCGTCCGACATGGCCGCGGTGTTCGCCGCCGCCAGCACCGTGTCCAAGCGCTCGGCTATCCCGTCGACATTGGCCGCGTGCTTGCCGATTTCCGCGGGTACGACCTGAAAACTCATCTGCCTTGCCTCCCGGAGCGACCCGGACGAGAGCCCGTCGCTCCTTCTGAATGATCACTGCGCGGCCACCCTGTCATCGCGCGCCGACGCGCGTGGGCGCTCTGCTCGAACAGGCACCGTTCGATGCACGAACGGGCAACCACGTCAGCCGCGTCCGGGTTTCGGCGCGGTGCTAGCGTCTCTTCGATGAGCGTCGATTTCCTCGGTCTCCGCACGGTTGTCTACCCGGCACCGGATCTCCAGGCCGCCAAGAAGTGGTGGACTTCGGCACTGAACATCGAGCCGTACTTCGACGAGCCGTTCTACGTCGGTTACGCGGTCGCGGGCTACGAACTCGCGCTCGACCCGAACGGCGATCCCGGCGCCGGCCCGATCACCTATTGGGGCGTCGAGGATGCCGAGGCCGCCGAAGAGGCCATGCTCTCCGCCGGGGCGACTTCACATTCCGGCGTCAAAGAGGTCGGCGGAGGCATCAAGGTCGCCATCGTCCGCATCCCCGACGGCAATCTCGTCGGCCTGATCTACAACCCCCACTTCAAGGCCGAATAGCCGGCTCAGACGATGTCCAGCACCGCTTTGCCGTGCAGGCGCCGGTCGAGCAGGGCCGTGACAGCCTCACCATAGGAGGTCCACGCCGCCCGCATGCTGATTCCGGCGTCGAGCCGGCCCGCGGCGATCTCGGCGGCGAGCCAGGTCAGGTCCGCGGAGAAGTCTTCGGCCGCGTCTGCCAGCAAGAAGTAGGTGCGGATCGACCGGTCGTGCCGTCCGTCGGTCGGCGTCAAAGCCGCCGCGGGGAAGATCGAGTCCGCTCCGGACGACCGGCCGACACTCACCACCGTTCCGCCCGCCTCGACAGCGGCGAACGCGTCCACGAGCTGCTGCCCTCCGACGTTCTCCAGCACCGCGGCCACGGGCCGCTCCACCTGGGCGGGGTCGGCGTGCACCTCGTGCGCGCCCAGCGCCCGCAGGCTTTCCTCGACCGCGGGGTTCCCGCTGATGGCGACGACTTCGGCACCCGCCCGGGCCGCGAGCTGGATCGCGTAACGGCCGACACCGCCGGAGGCGCCGGTGATCATCACCCGGCGGCCGAGCAGCTGTCCCATGCGGCGCAACACCTGCAACGCGGTCAGACCGGCGACCGGGATCGTGCTCACCGCCCCGAGGTCGGCGCCCTCCGGCACGATGCCGAGCCGCGTCGCCGGGACCGCCCGCAGTTCGGCCCACCCCGCGGTCTCGCCCAGCGTGACCACCGGCGTCCCGGCCGCGGGCCCCGAACCGTCGGCCGCGGCCTCGATCACCACACCCGCCGCGTCCCAGCCGATCAGGGCGCCGTCCGGAGTCGACGGGTCGGTCGCGCCCTTGACCTCGCCGTAGTTGAGGGAAACCGCCTCCACCCGGACCAGCGCCTCGCCGGGCGCGGGTACCGGATCGGCCACGTCGGCCTGGGAGAGATGGGCCTTCGCGGTGTGGTCCACGACAAGTGCGCGCACGATCTGATCTCCTCCACTTAAAGTGCCACAGTGTGGCGTTTGCTCCATTGAAGCATATGCTCGCCTGAGGCGGGTCGGTTAGACTTCGGCCCATGACGACGTCCGGGGAGCCCTCGACACTGCGCGAGCGCAAGAAGCTGCGTACTCGCCAGGCCCTGGCGGAAACGGCGATCTCACTGTTCGGAGAGCACGGATTCGACGCCACCCCGCTCGACGCGCTGCTGGACGAGGTGGAGGTGTCGAGGCGGACCTTCTTCCGCAACTACCGCTCGAAGGAGGACGTCGCCCTCACCGCCGTCAAACAGCTCTGGAGCGATTTCCTCGTCACACTGGACGAAACCGGGAAGTCCGGGTCGCTCGTGGACGTTTTCCGCGACGCTCTGCTGACCACACTGGACCGCATGGACGACGACTGGTACCAGCGCTTCCCCGCGACGCTCAGGCTGGTCGACCAGTCGGCCTCGCTGAACGGCCATTCGCTGCGGCACTGCGCGGAGATCCAGACGGAGGTCGCGCACCGGCTCGGCGACCCGCGGGATCTCGAACTGCGCATGCTCATCGAATTCTGCGTGGCCACCTGGCGGTGCGCACTGGACGAATGGCTGCCCGAGTGCGCCCCCGGCGAACTGCCGGGCCACGTGCGGCGCGCCTTCTCCGCCATGCACGACAGCCTGCTCCTGCGAGCGTGACCGCCTTGCCGCCGAAACTGTTCGACGCGGGGTCATGAGCGGCGATTCGGATTATTGGGCGATAAGCCAAATATGGCATGGTCGATCCTGCCGCGCAGGCCTTCTTCGCTACCCGAGGACATGGTTCCGGACTGGACGGCGACCAGGCGCGCCCCGGGCGTCCACACGGGACGGCTGAGTGTCCGATTTACGGCCATATGAGGCTTTCCATGGGGGTCGTGAGTGTTAAAGAGGGTTCTATTGAGGGGTAAGGCAAAGGTGTCTTGCTAGAGGTGCTGTCCGTGAAGGCCTCCTTGAGGGACCCTGGGTCCCTCAAGGAGG
>NZ_JBHXJK010000234.1:0-7853 GCF_042723255.1 Amycolatopsis thailandensis | reverse complement strand
CCCCCTTCCTTGCGCCTACCGCAAGGAAGGGGGCCTTCATGTACTTCAGGTCAGACCACCTGGACCAGGGCGTTTCCGGTTTGGTTGGCATACCGGGGCATTCTGGGAAGAAGGTCACAAACCCTGGCGACCCGCGGGGCGCGCGGTAGCTTCGGAGTGGTGCCCACCACATCCACCCCCAGCCGCCGGACCGTGATCAGCGTGTTCGTCGCGCTGGGACTCGCCGGGGTCGCGATGGTGGCGCTGAGCGCCACCGGCGTCGCCGTCAAGCAGGTGAGCGGGCAGCCGCTCGCGATCCTCGAAGAGGTCCCAGGCCCCGACACCGGCCCGACGTGCGCCGTCGACAAACGGTACGTCGACGAGGCGACCTCCGGTATGCGCCCGGACGTCATCGAGGCGTGGAAAGCCCTGCTCGCCAAGGCCAAGGCGCAAAACGTCACGCTCTGCGTCAACGACGGCAAGCGCAGCCGGGCCCAGCAGCAACAGGAGTTCGACAAGGCCGTCCAGCGGTTCGGCTCGGTGGAGCAGGCCAAGAAGTGGGCGCTGCAACCGGAGACTTCCATGCACGTCAAGGGAATCGCCGTCGACATCCAGCCGCTGAACTCGGCATCCTGGGTGGACAAGAACGGCGGCGCGCTCGGCTGGTGCCGTCGTTACGACAACGAGAAGTGGCACTTCGAGTACGACCCGGCCTGGATCACCGGGGGCTGCCCCGCCCTGCTCCCCAGCGCGACCGGCAACTAACCCGCGACTCGCGTGCTCGGAGCCGTAACTCGCGTGATTGGAGCCGTAACTCACGTGATTGAAGGCGGAACTCGCCCAACCACGTGAGTTCCGGCTTCAAGCACGCGAGATCCGCCTTCAGACACGCGAGATCCGGCTCCGAGCACGCGAGTTCGCCGCGTGGCCACGCTAGCCCAGCTTTTCGACCACGTACTTCGCGGCTTCGGCGAGCAACGCCTGGTCGTACGGAGCGTCTTTGGCCGCCTTGCTGGACATGACGGCCATGACGATCGGCGGCCTGCCCGGCGGCCACACGACGGCGATGTCGTTCAGGGTGCCGTAGTCGCCCGTCCCGGTCTTGTCGGCGATGGTCCAGCCGGACGGCAGGCCCGCGCGGATCCGGTCGGCGCCGGTGGCGTTGCGCTGGAGCAGGTCACGGAGGAAGTCGCGTTTGTCGCCCGCCAGCGTGTCGCCCAGCAGGATCCGCTCGTAGTCGGTGCCGAACGCCCGCGGTGTCGTCGTGTCGCGTGGATCCCCGGGGGTGGCTTCGGTGATCAGCGGTTCGATCCGGTCCATCCGCGTGACGGTGTCGCCGAGGCCGCGGGTGAACGCCGTCAGTTCGGCGGGACCGCCCAGATCCCGCAGCAGCAGGTTGCCCGCCGTGCCGTCGCTGAACCGGATGGCGGCGTCGCACAGCTGGCGGATCGTCATCCCGGTGGCCACGTGCTGTCCGGTGACCGGAGCGTGTTTCATCAGGTCGTCCCGGGAATAGCTGACCCGGGTTTCCAGATGGGACAACGGATTGCGCTGCAGGACGGCGGCAGCCGCGACCCCTTTGAACGTCGAGCAGAACGCGAACCGCTCGTCCGCGCGGTGCTCGACCGTGCCGCCGCCTCCGGTGTCGAGCGCGTACACGCCGAGCCTCGCGTCGAACTTCTTCTCCAGCTCCAGCAACCGGTCGTGATACTGCCGGGTGGGTGGTGGCGGCGCGGGGACGGACGACGGCGCGGGCGGAGTCCCGCGAGTACAGGCGGCCAGCGGCGCGAGGACCGCCATCCCCAGCAGCGCACGACGGGTGACAGTCACCGTGATCCCTCCCCCTGATCACTTCGAACATAGCAACTTCTCCACACCTGCCGGATCGGCCAAGCGGCCGAGGACGGACACGGGAGTGTGCCTTCCCCCACTCGACCGGGCCACCATCCTGGTTACCGACGGGTAACCGGCGCTAGGGTGCGGTCAGGACTACCTCTACTTCAGGAGCATTCGTGGCCGCAGGAGCAACACCGCTCGCGCCGAACGCGCGGTCGGTACGCAATGTCGCCTTCGTCGAAGGGGTGCGAACGCCCTTCGGCAAGGCAGGCGAAAAGGGCATGTACGCCGGCACCCGTGCCGACGACCTCGTCGTCAACGCCATCCGTGAACTGCTGCGCCGGCACCCGGAGCTGCCGCCGGAGCGCGTCGACGAGGTGGCGATCGCCGCCACCACCCAGATCGGGGACCAGGGCCTGACCATCGGCCGCACCGCCGCGCTGCTGGCGGGCCTGCCGAAGTCGGTGCCCGGGTTCGCGCTGGACCGGATGTGCGCGGGCGCGATGACCGCGGTCACCACGACCGCGAGCGGCATCGGTTTCGGCGCCTACGACATCGCCATCGCCGGCGGCGTCGAGCACATGGGCCGCCACCCGATGGGCGAAGGCGTGGACCCGAACCCGCGCATCATCGCGGACAAGCTGGTCGACCCGACGGCGCTCGTCATGGGTCAGACCGCGGAGAACCTGCACGACCGGTTCCCGGCGATCACCAAGCAGCGCACCGACGCCTTCGCCGCGCGCAGCCAGGAGAAGTACGCCGAGGCCGTGAAGACCGGCAAGATCGGTCCCGAGCTGGTCCCGGTCGCCACCCGGTCCAAGGAACTCGGGTGGGGTCTCGCGACCGAGGACGAGCCGCCGCGCCCCGGCACCACCGTCGAGCAACTCGCCGGGCTGAAGACGCCGTTCCGTCCGCACGGCCGGATCACCGCGGGCAACGCGGCCGGTCTCAACGACGGCGCCACCGCGGCGCTGCTCGCCGACGAGGACACCGCCCGCGAACTCGGCCTGCCGATCGGCATGCGCCTGGTGGGCTACTCCTTCGCCGGTGTCGAGCCGGAGGTCATGGGCATCGGCCCGGTGCCCGCCACCGAGAAGCTGTTCAAGCGCACCGGCCTGTCGATCGGCGACATCGGCCTGTTCGAGATCAACGAGGCGTTCGCCGTCCAGGTGCTCGCGTTCCTCGACCACTTCGGCATCGCCGACGACGACCCCCGCGTCAACCAGTGGGGTGGCGCGATCGCCTGCGGTCACCCGCTCGCGTCCTCCGGGGTCCGGCTGATGACGCAGCTTTCGCGTCAGTTCGCCGAGCGCCCCGACGTGCGCTACGGCCTGACCACCATGTGCATCGGGATCGGCATGGGCGGCACCGTCATCTGGGAGAACCCGGCGTTCGAGGGGGCCAAGTAGCCATGACTTTCACCGCTGAGCAGGCGAAAGCCGCCTTCCCCGACGAGGTCGTCACGAACGCGGTCACGCGTCTGGTGAAGGTGCCCGGGCTCGACAAGCCGGTCGCGCTGATCACCCTGGACAACGGCCACGACCACACCCGGCCGAACACCTTCGGCCCGCAGGGCCTGGTGAGCCTGAACGCCGCGATCGACACCGCGTTCGCGGCCGAGCCCGCCGCGATCGCGGTCACCGGCAAGCCGTTCATCTTCGCCGTCGGCGCCGACCTCTCCGGCGTCGAAGCGGTCGCGGATCCGGCACTGGCGCGGGAGATCGCGCAGACCGGGCACGACGTGTTCCGGCGCCTCACCGAGACCGAGATCCCGACGTTCGGGTTCATCAACGGCGCCGTCATGGGTGGCGGGCTCGAGCTCGCGCTCTCCTGCCACTACCGCACGCTTTCGGAGAACACCGCCGCGATCGCGTTCCCCGAGGTCTTCCTCGGCCTGTTCCCGGGCTGGGGCGGCACTCAGCTGCTGCCGAACCTGATCGGGCCGGACGCCGCGGTCACCGTGATCATCGAGAACGCGCTGGCGCAGAACAAGATGCTGAAGGTCGCGCAGGCGGCCGAGCTCGGCATCGTCGACGAGGTCTTCGGTTCGGCCGACTACCTCGAACAGTCCCTGCTGTGGCTGGCGAAGGTCGTCAACGGCGAGATCACCCCCGCCCGCCGCGAGATCGACCGCGGCGCGGGCTGGGACGCCGCGATCGGCCGCGCCAAGGCCATTGTGGACGGACGGACGAAGGGCGCGTCCCCCGGCGCGACCAAGGCCGTCGAGCTGCTGGAGCTGGCCCGTGAGAACGACCTCGACCGCGGCTACGCGGCCGAGACCGACGGCCTCGCCGAACTGCTCATGGACGACACGCTGCGTGCCGGGCTGTACTCGTTCAACCTCGTCAACAAGCGCGCCAAGCGCCCGGCCGGCGCGCCGGACAAGTCGCTGGCGCGCAAGGTGAACAAGGTCGGCATCGTCGGCGCGGGCCTGATGGCGAGCCAGATGGCACTGCTGTTCGTGCGCCGTCTCAAGGTGCCCGTGGTGCTCACCGACGTCGACCAGGAACGGGTCGACAAGGGTGTGTCCTATGTGCACGGTGAGATCGACAAGCTGCTGGCGAAGAAGCGGGTTTCGCCGGACGGCGCGAACCGGCTGAAGGCGCTCGTCACCGGTTCGCTCGACAAGGCCGCGTTCGCCGACGCCGACTTCGTGATCGAGGCGGTGTTCGAGGAGCTGGGCGTCAAGCAGAAGGTGTTCGCCGACCTGGAGCAGTACGTCTCCCCCGAGGCGATCCTGGCGACGAACACCTCGTCGCTGTCGATCACCGCGATGGCTTCGAAGCTCAAGCACCCGGAGCGTGTGGTCGGGTTCCACTTCTTCAACCCGGTCGCGGTGATGCCGCTGCTGGAGATCGTCCGCGCGGAGAAGACCGACGACGCCGCGCTGGCCACCGCGTTCGCGCTCGGCAAGCAGCTCAAGAAGTCGAGCGTGCTGGTCAAGGACGCGTCCGCGTTCGTGGTCAACCGGCTGCTGCTTCGCTTCCTCGGCGAGGTGCTGGTGACCGTCGACGAGGGCACGCCGTTCGAGGTCGCGGACAAGGCGCTGGAACCGCTGGGCCTGCCGATGACCCCGCTGACGCTGATGCAGCTGGTCGGCCCGGCGATCGCCCTCCATGTCGGGGAAACCCTGCACGGGGCGTTCCCGGACCGGTTCACCGTCAGCGACAACCTCGACCGCTTCGTCAAGGCGGGCAAGAAGGGCGTCTGGCAGTGGGACGCTCAAGGCAACGCCACCGTCGATCCCGAGGTGGACGAACTGTGGCAGCGCGGTGACTCGCCGTCGACGTCCGAGCAGGTGCGTGACCGCGCGCTGGCCGCGATCGCCGAGGAGATCCGGATCATGCTCGACGAGGGCGTGGTCGCCGAGGCGCAGGACATCGACCTGTGCCTGATCCTCGGCGCGGGCTGGCCGTTCTGGCTGGGCGGCATCACGCCGTACCTGGACCGGGCGGGCGTGTCCGAGAAGGTCAACGGCAAGCCGTTCCTGGCGCCGGGAGTGGCAAGCGTGCCGCTCTCCTGAGCCCGAGCGAAGGCCACCGTCGGCGATCTCTCGATCGCCGACGGTGGCCTTTTGCGTTTTTCGTGAGTTTTGTGGCGCCGTGCTGCGATTTCGGGAACACTCGGCCTACGCCTGGTTCTCCAGGCACTGGGGAAAGAACTGAAGAGAACTGGGAGGAAACCCGATGAAGAGGAACCGGGACTTCTAACGGGGAGGCCAGGCTCCTCCGCCATCCTCGGGGGAGCCTGGCTTTCAGCGCTCGCCCTCGGGCGGGCAGGGCGGGGGCGTGGTCTTCATCTTGGCCGCGACTCCCGCGGGGTCGAGGATGTCGACCTTCGTCGCCTCGGGGAGTCGCTGCCTCAGCTCTTTCGCCCACGTTTCGGGGTCGGTTCCGGCGACGGGCACGAGATGCACCGCCGCGGGAAGGACGTCCGGCGTCGTCAGCTTCACCAGTTCCGGCTGATCCGCGAAGAGCTTCTTGAAGCGTTCGTAGGACTCCGCCTTGGTTTCGGTCAGCACGCGGCGGGCCTTCTGATCGTCTCGCAGCACCTGGGCGGCGCGGGTCATGCCCTCGTCGGTCTCGATGTAGACGACCAACCGGATCCCGCAGAGTTCCCGCTTCCCCAGTGGGACGGGCGCCGTGTCCCGCGGCAGCGCCGCCGGCGCGGGCGGCTCGGCGACCTTGTTCAGGATGACGACGGCCGTGGTCACGGCGGCGGCGACGATCAGCACGCCGACGGCGCCGAGTACCCAGAGCAACCAGTTGGACGCCCTCGGCTCGCGCACGTCTTCCTCCACAGGGACGATCATCACACAGCGCCGATCGTTGGCCGTCCGGACACCACCCGTTCAGCGAGGCTCTTTAGCGTGCCGCCGGTGAACAGCGAAAAACCGGGCGTGGACCGCCGCGGATTCCTCAAGCGCGCGGGCCTCGTCTCCGCCGCGGCCGCGGGCGCGCCGCTCGCCGCCGCCGCGCCGGCGGACGCCCTCGATCTGAACCTCGACCTCGATCTCGGCATCGATCTCTCGTGGCTCTTCGGCCGGGATCGCTACCAGTGGCTGGTGGGCGATCACCACATCCACACGCAGTACTCGTACGACGCGATGTACACAGTGGACGGAATCGCCGACGGTGCCCGGCGGCACGGGGCGGACTGGGCGGTGATCACCGATCACGGCCACGCCGCGCACGAGAAATCGTCGGTGGAACGGACGAACGCCGCGATCAGGGCCGCGCAGCGCGAACACCGCGATCTCCTGCTGTGGCAAGGCATGGAGTGGAACGTGCCGGGCGCCGAGCACGCGACCCTGTTCTTCCAAGCGGGTGCGAACCAGGCCGCGAAGCTGCGCGAGTTCGAGCGCGCCTTCGACTGGCGGCTGACCGGGACCGAAGGCGGCACGCCGGACAACGAGGCGCTGGCCGTCAAGGCGATCCGCTGGCTGGCCGCCGAAGAGCGGGCGCGCCGGATCCACGCGCCGGTGGTGGTGATCAACCATCCGCTGCGCAACGGCCGGATCGCCCCGCACGAGATCCGCGCGCTGCGCGACGCCTCGCCGGGCATCGTCATCGGCATGGAAGGCGCGCCGGGAGCGCAGGCCGACGGCTTCCCGAAACCACTCGGGAGCGGCGGTGGCGCGCGCGGCGGATACGGCAACTCCCCCGGCTCGAACTCGTGGCCGGGCTTCCCGGAGTCGGCGTACCGCACCTACGGCGGTTTCGACTGGAGCACCGCGACCGTCGGCGGGCTGTGGGATTCGCTGCTGGCCGAAGGAAAGCCGTGGTGGATCACCAGCAACTCCGACTCGCACTACAACCGCGGCGACACCCACGTCCGGCCCGGCGTCCCCGACGGGTACTACGACGAGCACGGCGCGTACCCGGACCCGATCGACACCGGCGTCCCGCAGAATCTGCCCCCGTACGCGGACTTCGCGCCCGCTGAGTTCAGCCGGACCGTCGTCGGCGTGACCCGCCGGAGCCACGAAGGCGTGCTGGAGGGCCTGCGCGCGGGACGCGTCTGGGCGGTGCACGGCGGGCTCGCGCAAGAGCTGGAGTTCGGCGCGTACAGCGGCTGGAGTTCGGCCACGATGGGCGGCAGGCTCCGGATCCGGCGCGGGGACGACGTCACCATCGTCGTCTCGGCGAAACTGGCGGCCCGGCCCAACGGCGGCGGCACGATCCCCCGGCTCGCACGGCTCGACCTCGTGTCCGGACCGGTGACCGGCCCGGCCGCCGACCGTGACACGCAGACCGCTCCGGGCACACGGGTGGTGCGCTCCTTCGAACCGCGGTGGACACCGGGCAGGCGGGTCGCCTTCCGGCACACCTTCCGCAACGTGCGCGAGCCGTTCTTCGTGCGGGCACGCGGAACGGACGGCAAGAAGCACGTGCCCGGCGGGATCGAGCCGAGCGCCGACGTGATCGGGCAGTCGAACCCGTTCGAAGACCTGTGGCTGTACGGGAACCCGATCTTCGTGGACGTGCGGTAGGTGTCGCGCCTCGTGAGTGGCTAGGACGGTTAGAACCGTCCTAGCC
>NZ_JBHXJK010000233.1:0-7994 GCF_042723255.1 Amycolatopsis thailandensis | reverse complement strand
GAATGCGGTAGTTGGCATCGAGAAGTACCGCATTCAGTGGACGAAACGCGAAGACGAAAGTGCGCATCGGATGAGCGGTTTGGCTGCCAGACTGAGCGCATGCGTGCCGATCGCCTGGTGGCCACCCTCCTGCTGATGCAGGCCCGGGGCCGCGTCACGGCTTCCGAACTGGCGGACGAACTCGAGATCTCCGTCGCCACGGCCCGGCGTGACCTCGAAGCGTTGTCCACGGCGGGTGTTCCGGTGTACCCGCAACCCGGCCGGGGTGGCGGGTGGTCGCTGATCGGCGGCGCGCGGACCGACCTCAGTGGACTGTCGGCCTCGGAGGCGCAGGCGTTGTTCCTGCTCGCGGGCCCGGCCGCGTCGATCTCGCCCGAGGTCAAATCCGCGCTGCGGAAGCTGGTCCGTGCCCTGCCGGACACCTTCCGGGCCGACGCGCGGGCCGCGGCGGACGCGGTCGTCGTCGATCCGTCAGGCTGGGGCGAGCGGGAAAAGGAACGCCCCGAACCGCTCACCGTGCTGCAGGCCGGGGTCGTCCGCCGCCGCAAAGTCCGCTTCGGCTACGCGAAGAAGGGCGCGGAACCGGTCGAGCGGGTCGTGGATCCGTGGGGGCTCGTCGACAAGGACGACGTCTGGTATCTCATCGCGGGCACCGAGAATGGCCAGCGGACCTTCCGTGCCGACCGCATGTCCGAGGTCACCGTGACCGACCTGCCCGCCGGACGGCCGGACGATTTCGAACTGTCGCGGGCGTGGGAGCAGGTGGTCGATCAGGTCGAGCAACACCGTTCCGGGCTGGACGCGACCGTGCTCATCGCCGAGCGGCATCTGCCGATCCTCCAGGACCACTTCGGACGGCAGGCGCACGTCGAGGAGACGCTCGACGACGGGCGTGTACGGGTGACGGTGTCGGCGCCGGTGGCGTGGATGATCGCCCAGCAGCTCGCCGGCTGGGGCTCGATGATCGACGTGCTGGGGCCGCCTTCGGTCCAGGAGGAATTGGCGCGGATCGGCGCGGAACTGGTCGAGCGTTACGCGACGCCGGTGCGGTAACCCTGCGGGCTGACGCCGTGCTCGCGTTTGAACGCGGTGCTGAGCGCGAACGAACTGCCGTAGCCGACCTGCCGTGCGACAGCGCCGATCGTCACGTCGGGATGCTGGCGCAGGAGATCCGCGGCGAGCGCGATACGCCAGCTCGCAAGGTAGGCCATCGGCGGTTCACCCACCGCCGCGGTGAACCGCCGGGCGAACGCGGCCCGGGAGACCCCGGTGTCGGCCGCGAGACTCGCCACGGTCCACGGTTCGGAAGGCTTGTGCTGCAACAGCTTCAGCGCTCGCCCGACGACAGGATCACTGTGCGCGCGATACCACGCGGGTGCCGCGGCACCAGGCCTGTCGAACCAGGTCCGCAGCGCGGCGACCAGGAGCAGATCCAGCACCCGGTCGAGAACGGCTTCCTGTCCCGGCGTGTCCTTGACGATCTCCCCGGCGAGCAGCGGCACGAGCGGGTTCTCCCATTCCTCGTCCCGCACGACCAGCATGGGCGGGAGCGCGTTGAGGAGCCGTTTGCTGATTTCGCCTTCCAGCGGGTACGTGCCGGTGAGCAGCACGACGGGGCCGTTCGGGTCGCTGCCCCAGGTGCGGACACCGAGGTCCGACAGTTCGGTGAGGTGCTGTCCGTCCGGGGTCAGGCACTCCTGTCCAGGCAGGATCATCGCCTGCGGCGGGGTGGCCGGATCGTCCGCGACGAGATACGGGTCCGGGCCCCGCGCGATGGCGATGTCACCGGTGCCGAGCCGGACGGGCTCCCCGCGATCGGGGATGACCCAGGACTCGCCGCGGACCTGTGCCATCACCGTCAGCGGCGCCTCGTCCTCGACACGCAACGACCACGGCGGGGTCATGACCGACTTCAGCAGGAACGCGCCGCGGGCGCGGGGTCCGTCGAGCAGACCGGCGAGAGGATCCATGCCGAGAAGTGTAGACGATGAAACATGGAAGAGAGCCTCTGAACTATGTTTCGTCTCATTCTGAGGCGCTTGACTAGTGCCATGACAAACACGAAGAACAACGAGACGGTCCTGGTCCTGGGTGCGACGGGCAAGACCGGGAGCCGGGTGGCGCAGCGACTGACCGATCTCGGGATCGATGTCCGAAAGGCTTCGCGGCCCGCTTTCGATTGGAACGACCGCTCGACCTGGACCGCCGCCGTCACCGGCATCGGCGCGGCCTACCTGACCTACTACCCGGACCTCGCCTTCCCCGGCGCGGCCGAGGCGATCCGCGACTTCTCGAAACTTGCCGTCGATCACGGTGTCCGGCGGCTGGTCCTGCTTTCCGGCCGCGGCGAAGAGGAAGCCGTGGTCAGCGAACAGGGTGTCCGGGACTCCGGTGCCGAGTGGACGGTCGTGCGGGCCAGCTGGTTCGCGCAGAACTTCAGCGAGCACTTCCTGCTGGAACCGGTGCTCGCCGGCGAGATCGTGCTGCCCGCGGGACAGGTGACCGAGCCGTTCATCGACGTCGAGGACATCGTCGACGTCGTCGTGACGGCACTGACCGCCGACGGGCACGACGGCCGGGTGTACGAGCTGACGGGACCCCGATTGCTGGGTTTCGCGGACGCGGCGGCCGAAATCGGCAAGGCTTCGGGGCGGGATGTCCGGTACGTTCCGGTTTCCGCGGCGGAGTTCGCGGCGGGAGCGGCCGAACAGGGCGTCCCGGAAGAGGAGATCGAAGGACTGACCGACCTGTTCACGCGAGTCCTCGACGGTCGGAACGAATCCCTCACCGATGACGTCGAGAAGGTGCTGGGCAGGCCCGCGAGGGACTTCTCCGACTACGCCGCGAAGGCCGCGGCCACTGGGGTCTGGAATCGATGAAGCAAGCTGCTATGAGAAGGGAGAAGACCGGAATGTCGACGCTGAGCGAGATCGTCCTGATCGCGGCCGTCATCGCGGCGGGATTGATCGCCGGCCTGTTCTACGCCTACACGTGCTCGGTCATGCCGGGGCTGGGGCGGGCCGACGCCCGGACGTATGTCACGGGGATGCGGGAGATCAACATCGCGATCCTCAACGGCTGGTTCGCACTCAGTTTCGGTGGCGCACCACTGCTCGCCGCGGCCGCCGCGGCGCTGCACTTCCGGTCGGAACTGCGGTCCGCGCTGCCGTGGATCATCGCGGGATTCGTCCTGCTGCTGGTGATGCTGATCGTGACCATGGCCATCAACGTGCCGCTGAACAACGCCCTCGAGGCCGGGTTCGACGGCGACAGCACCGACTTCGAGGCGCTGCGGTCGAAGTTCGAGGGTGTCTGGGAGCGGTGGAACCTGGTCCGGACCCTGGCCGCGATCGGCGGCTTCGGTGCCCTGGTGGGTGGGCTGATCGCGCACGTCCGCGCCTGATCCGCGCCCACTCCAGGTGTGTCATGAAAGGGTCGTTCAGGACAGAAAACGTCTTGAACGACCCTTTCATGACATCCGGAGGCGGTCAGGCCTCGAGAACCGCCCGAAGCCGCGGAGCGAACGACACGGCATCCACGGCGAAACCGACGTGGTCACCGGGGAAGCGGGTCGGTTCGACTCCGAGACGACCGGCGGCGAGCACCGCTGCTTCGTGAGCGGGCTGCCCGGCCGAGTCCTCCCCGACACCGACGACGATCCGGGTCCCGGACGCCCGCAGCGTCTCGTAGTCCGGCGTGAAGTCCCCGATCGCCTTCATCAGGTGGACGATGAAGAACTCGAAGTTCTTGCGCATCTCCGGTGAGACACCGCCGCCCGCGAACCCGGCTTCGGCCATGAACTTCCCGATCGCCGCCTCGATGCCGCGATCCTGGTAAATGTGCAGAAGCTCGTCGGGATCGATGCCGGGCTGTCCGTCCAGCAGATCCGTCAGCGGCGGCTCGTGCGCGATGAGCGCACACACCCGCCCGGGGTGGCGGGTGACGAGGTCGAAGGCCTGCATGCACCCGGCGCTGGACGCGAAGACGATCGCGGGTTCGTCGCTCACGCTGTCGAGCAGGCGCAGCGCGTCGTCGGCGTGGACCTCGATCCGTTGCTTTTCATCAGGATCGTCGAGGACGCTACGGGAGATCCCGCGCGGGTCGTAGGTGATCACCGTGCAGTGCTCCCCGAGCAGCCCTGTGATCGGGGCGAACACGCCGGAATCCGAAGCCCCGCCTGGAATACACAGCAGCGCCGGGCCGCTGCCGGTGACGGTGTGGTGGAGCCGGGCGCCGGGGACGTCGAGCGTGGCCATGAGCTGACCCTTTCGTTTTCGGTTCCTGTCGCCCACCGACGAACGGCGTCCCCGCGAACAGACACCCCGTGTCAGGAGAATTCGGCGAGTTTCCGCGACAGGTAGGCGCGTTCGGCGTCGGTACCGGCCAGCGCGAGCGCCTCGCGGTAGGCGTCGGCGGCCTCGTCGAAACGGTCGAGACGCCGGAGCAGGTCCGCACGGGTCGCGGGCAACAGGTGGTAGCCGGGGAGGGTGCCGTCCGAGGTGAGCCGGTCGGCCAGGTCGAGCCCAGCCTCGGGGCCTTCGGCCATCGCGACGGCGACCGCCCGGTTCAACTCGACGACGGGTGAGGGCACGAACCGCAGCAGCTCGCCATAGAGGGCGGCGATCTGGGCCCAGTCGGTGTCGGAAGCGCGGGCCGCCGTCGCGTGACAGGCGGCGATGGCGGCCTGGATCTGGTACTGCCCCGGGACTCCGTAGCGGAGCGCGGTCTCCAGCAACTCGGTGCCTTCGGCGATCGCGGTGGTGTTCCAGCCGTCGCGGTCCTGGTCTTCGAGGGACACGAGCGTGCCCTCGTCGTCGATCCGCGTGGCCCGGCGGGCGTCGTGCAGGAGAAGCAGTGCCAAGAGGCCGAGGACCTCCGGTTCGCCGGGCATCAGTCCGGCGAGGATCCGGGCGAGCCTGATGGCCTCGGCGGACAGGTCGGGCCGCAGCAGATCGGTGCCCGCGCTGGCCGAGTATCCCTCGTTGAACAGCAGATACAGCATCCCCAGTACCGCGGCCGTGCGTTCGGGCAGCAGATCCGACGGCGGGACCCGGTACGGGATACCGGCGGTGCGGATCTTCCGTTTCACCCGGACCAGGCGCTGCGACATCGTCGTCTCGGAAACGAGGAAGGCGCGGGCGATTTCGGCGGTGGTGAGCCCGGCCAGAGTCCGCAGCGCGAGCGCGATCTGGCCCTCCAGCGGTAGCGCGGGATGGCAGCAGGTGAAGATCAGCCGGAGCCGGTCGTCGTGGACGCCGCTCTCGTCCCACTCCGGTTCGGCGGCGGAGGTCAGCTCCGCGGCTTCTCGCAGTTTCTCCGCGCCGACCGCCTCTCGCCGAATCCTGTCGATGGCCCGGTTGCGCGCTGCCGTGGTCAGCCAAGCGCCGGGTTTCGCCGGGACACCGTCGCGGGGCCAGGTGCGCAGCGCGAGCGCGAACGCCTCCTGGACGCATTCCTCGGCCAGGTCCCAATCGCCGGTGACGCGGATCAGGGTGGCGATCACCTGGCCCGACTCCTCACGGAACGCCCGGGTGATCGCGGTGCCGAGGTCGGTGGTCACCGGAGCGGCAGTCCTTCCAGCAGCGGAACGATCTTCTCCGGCGACGGGTACGCGGTGACCTGGTCCCGTAGCCGCGCCGCGGCTTCCCGGTAGGACGATTCCCGCAGCACCGACGACACGGCCTCACGGACGTCCTCCGGTGTCGCGTCGATGACGTCGAGGACCGTGCCGAGCCCGAGTTCGGTGACGCGGTCGCCGTTGTGGGGCTGGTCGGCGCCCATCGGCAGCACCACCATCGGCAATCCGTGTGCGATCGCGCCCAGCAGGCTGCCCGAACCGCCGTGGGTGACGACCGCGTCGCAGTACGGGAGGACGTCATCCTGCGGCAGGTACTTGGCGAGGTGGATGTGCTCTGGCTGCCGGCCGAACTCCGCGGGGTCGACGAGGTTCCCGACGGTCACCACGCAGGTCGCGTCGACATTCCGCAGCCCGGCCAGCACCCGGGCGAACAGGTCGCCGGATTCGGTGTTGAAGATCGTGCCGAGGGTGAAGTAGACCGTCGGGCGGCCCTCGACGTACCACTCCGGTGCCGCGCGGCGACCGGGGACGGGGGTGTGGAAGAACTGCGCGGTCGGCGGCAGCGGGAACCGGGGATCGCGGAAGCCTTCAGGGAACGGGGAGAGCACGAGATGGCGGTACGCCAGGTCGAGGTTCCGTTGCGGGACGAGGCCGTGGGCGGCGCGGACCTCGTTGAGCGCCTCGTCCACGAGGTCGGGGCGGACGAGAGCTCCGGCGGCCATGACCAGGACGGTGACGTGGGGGAGACCGAGCTTTTCGGCGGCGATCATCGGGCCGTGATCCGCCTCGTCGTTGACGAGGAGGTCCGGTGCCCAGTGTTCGCAGAGCGCCAGCACGTCGTCCGCACGCAGAGGTGCGGTGCGGCGGACGAAACCGTCGCGAAAGTCGGCGTCCTCCCGGTCCCGGTCGACGGGGAGCAGCGGCCGGCGCGTGCCGTCGCTGCCGAGGTTCGGACCCGACGGGAACGCGGTGAACCCGGCCGCTTCGACGATCGGGACCATCAGCGGCTCGCCGGTGAACGCGATCGTGTGACCCGCGTCGGTGAGGGCATGGGCGAGGGGGACGAGCGGCCGGAAGTGACCGTTGCCGCCGGCGAAGGTGAACAGGATACGCACAAGGTCGACCCTATCGGCGGTTCTCCCGGCGCTACCCTGCAGTCGTGATTGATACGGACTCCGACGAGGTACGGCTGTGTGCGCTGGAAGGCTGTGAGAATCCCCTGCCCCCGCCCGCGGTGGACGCCGAGGGCAAACGCAAGGGCGGACGGCCTTCGGCCTACTGCGGCAAGACGCATGCCGACGCCGCGTCGCGGGCCCGGCGCGCGGCCGCGGTGGCGAGCGTGGCGGACCCGCTGCTCGAGGTCCGCCGGATCGCGGACGAGTTCACCCCGACCGCGACGTCGCTCGTGGATCTGCTGGGTGCGATGCACTCACGGTTCGACGCCGCCGACGACGCCGCGCTGGGCCGGGTCACTGAAGCCGAGTCCGAGGCGGCCACCGCGAGGCGTGAAGCCGAAGACGCCCAGCAGGCGGCCGCGAAGGCCGACACGGCGCGCGCGGCCGCGCTGGCCGCGTCACGAGACGACAAGCTGGCCAAGGCGAAAGCGGAACGCACCGCCGAACAAGCCTTGAAGGACGCGGAGGAGACCCGCCAGCGGGCGTGGAACGAGATCGCCGCCCACGAACGTGCCCGAGGCGCCGCGGAAGCCGCGACCGTGGCGGCCGAACGCGCCCGCGACACCCTGACCGCCGAACTTCGGACGCTGCGCGCGGATTTCGCGGCCCTCCGGGACGAAAAGGCCAGGCTGACAGCGGATTTGGGTGAGCGCGACACCGCGCTGGCGCGCGCCGTGGCCGAACTCGAAGCCTCGCTGGAACGGCTCGGTGAAGCGAAGGCACGGGTGACGGTGTCCGAAAAGGACTGTGCCGCCGTCCGAGCCGATCTCGCGAAGGAGCACACCGCCCGCAGCCTGGCCGAAGCGCGGGTGTCGGCGCTGGGTGAAGAACTGGAGCGCGCCCGGGCGCGAGCGGTGGCTGATCAGGCGCGGTACGACGAGGTCGTCCGGCAGCTGGCCGGACTCGCGCGTCCTCCCGCCACCGACGAAGCAGTGGTCGTCGAGGGGCCTCCGGCGACCTGGTGAGTCAGGCGTCGGCTGGGTGGTCGTGATCGAGGGGTAAGTCAGTCGTGTCAGGCCGGTGACTGTGTCCCGAGCGCCACGCTTGGGACGCTCATCGTCACGAGCGTGGCGCTCGTGACGTGCTGCCCTGGCGATCGGTACGGCACATGTGAGGTAGGCGGTGCCGAAGCGTTCGCCGGGAGCCGACGATTTTTGAATTTGGGCGTTGTGCGTCCCCAATACGACAACCTCACAAAGGTTGCCCCGCCCCCCGGGTTTTACCCCCGACTGCGCCCACCC
>NZ_JBHXJK010000232.1:0-8106 GCF_042723255.1 Amycolatopsis thailandensis | reverse complement strand
GCGCAAGCAAGGGGGCCTTCATGTACTTCAGGCGGGGAGCTCAGGCACCGCTTCGGTGCCGCGCCCCTCAGCCCCGACGCTGCGCAGGCACCCGCGCATCGGCGAACAGATGCTTCGGCCAGCTCGACAGCTTGTTCATCGCCCATTCCAGCGGCCCGCGCCCGACGAACTTCCGCCACAGCACCGCGCCGGTCAGCGCGACCACCGAGAACTCGACGAAGTGCAGAACACTGAAGATCGAGTCGCCGTCGCTCCCGTCCCACAGCAGCGCGATCGCCACGAAATGCAGCACGTACGCGCTCAGCACCCGCCCGCCCAGGTCCGAAAGCGGCCGCAGCACCCGCTCGAATCGCGGCATCAGCAGCTGGCAACCACCGATCACCGCCGCCGCGATCCCGATCGAGATCAGCAGGTCGAACGGCGTGTACGAGGTCCCCGTCGGCAACAGTTCCCAGGCCCAGCTGGTGGTCGGCGGCGTGCCGTGGATCCAGGTCTGGTGCAGCCGGAAGAACTCCTGCGGCGTCATCCCCATCTGCGCGGCCGCCGGTTCGAGTGACCGGTAAACGGCCTGCATGCCGCCGAGCGGCCCGGTCGCGATCCACGAGACGAGGTACCCGCCCACCGCGAGCGCCGAACCGCCGAAGAACAGCCTGCGGCACACGCTGCGCGAAGTCAGGTCCATCCGCCCGATCGCCATCCCCGCGAACACGTACGCCATCAGCGTCAGCGCGGGGAACGTCCCGGTCAGGACGAGCACGGTCGCGGCCTTCAGCAGCCCGGTCGACGTGACGTCGTCCGCGGTCAGGTCCGGCGCGAAGAAGAGCAGGTCGCGGGGCAGCAGCTGGATCCGGATCAGATGCGACAGCAGCGGACCGGCGATGGCGACGACGACCGAGGCGATCGCCAGCGCCTTCGCGCCCGCGCGCAGCCAGGGAATCGCGAAGAGAAAACAGGCCCCGTAGTAGGCCAGGATGACCATGTAGCCGGTCTCGAGGCTGGTCAGCCACAGCCCCAGCGCCACCAGCAGCGGCGCGCGGGTCGCCAGCTTCAGCGCGACACGCGTGCGGTCGCGGCCCACTTTCGGGCGGCGACCACCGGACATCAGCGCGATGGAAACGCCGGCCAGCACCGCGAACAGCGCCGCGGAGTGGCCTTCGAACGGTTTGAACAGCACCCCGACGCCGCCTTTGGCGGGTTCGGGTCCGACATGCACCGCGTACATGCCGAGTACGGCCAGGCCGCGGGCGACGTCGATGCCGGTCAGCCGCCCCGCGGCCCGTTTGCCTTGTCCGGGAACAGTTCGCGCGCTGTCGACCAGCGCGCGGTCCATCACAGTGACGCCGTCCACCTCATTTCTCGGCTAGCCCCCTGCCGTCCCCGCCTTAGCGTGACGATCAAATCTGAGAGCGAGCTGAGACGCAGCGGTGACGCCACTGTGACATGCGACTATGACCCGATCGGGTCAGCCACCGACGGCGAAACCGACCTTGCGGACGTCCGACGGCGCGATCTCCACGTAGGCGATCCGGTCGGTGGGCACGATGTACTTGCGGCCCTTTTCGTCGTCGAGGCGGAAGATCCCGTCGCCGGCCCTCAAGGCGTTCGCGACCAGTTCCTCGACCTCGTCGGGCGACTGGCTGCTGGACACCACGAGCTCTCGCGGCGTGTCCTTGATGCCGATCTTGACCTCCACGTGGGACCTCCGCTTGAAAGTTCGAAAATTACTGGTGCGCCAAGGCTAGCCGAAAGGCTCAGCCGAGCCCCAGCACCTGCATGCGCTTGGTGTGCCCCTGCTGCAACCGGCGGAACAGCGCGGCGATTCCCGAAAGGTCGCCGGAGCCTTCGACGATCAGTTCGGCGAGCCCGTCCCGCTCAGCGACGACGTACTGGGCCTGCGTCAGCGCCTCGCCCAGCAGACGGCGGCCCCACAGCGCGAGCTTGTCCCGCGCCTTCGGGTCGGCCTGGATCCCGGCGGCGACCTCGCGCTCGGCGAACGCCGAATGCCCCGTGTCGGCGAGCACGGTGAGCACCAGTTCCTTGGTCTCGGGGTCGAGCCAGCTGGCCATCTCGCGGTAGAGATCCGCCGCGAGCCCGTCGCCGACGTAGGCCTTCACCAGCGACTCCAGCCAGGAGCGCGGCGCCGTGGAGGCGTGCCAGGCGTCGATGTGCCCGACGAACGGCCGCATCGCGTCCTCGATCGCGACGCCGTGCCCCGCGAGATGCCTGGTGAGCAGGTCGTAGTGCCCGATCTCGGCGGCCGCCATGGACGCCAGCGCGGCCCGTCCGGACAGCGTCGGCGCGGTGCGCGCGTCCTCGGCCATGCGATCGAATGCGGACAATTCCCCATAGGCGAGTACGCCGAGCAAATCGACTACGCCTTCACTGATCTGCTTTGCCTCGGTCACGGCGAAAAGAGTATCGCCGAACACACCCGCCCGGAGGGGAAGAGACCGATCCCACCCTCACCGGCGCGGCGGGGACTTTCCTAAAACCGCAGACCAGGTACACTGACGGCCGGATACGACGGATCTTCCGTCCCGGATCGGGACGCCGCTGCGGCTGAAGGACAGCCGGTGTGGCCCCGGTCAGCACAAGAATGATGTGCGTGCACGCCATCCTGCGGCATTCCCACGAAGGGCCGCTTCAGCGCCAGTAGCGCGGAGCCGAGCGAATTTTCGTGGTCGAGTGTCGATCGGTGACCAGGGCAGTGCGCGCTGGTCACGAGAGAGGCGAGCACCCTGACCACGAACGAAACCACAACCGAAGAGAACACCACCACCGGCGTCCCGGCCGCCGTCGCGCTGGAGCACAGCGAGACAGGCCCGGCCGCGCTGGACACGTCGCACCCGCTGCAGGCGGGCGCGCCGGTGGAACCCGAATCCCCCACCTTCGCCTCCTTCGGCGTCAAGCCGGAGATCGTGAAGGCCCTCGGCGAGGCGGGCATCGAGCGCACCTTCGCCATCCAGGCGCTGACGCTGCCGCTGGCCATGGCCGGCGACGACCTGATCGGCCAGGCCCGCACCGGTATGGGCAAGACGCTGGGTTTCGGCGTCCCGCTGCTGCACCGCGTCGAGGTCCCCGGCGACGGCACCCCGCAGGTGCTGGTCGTCGTGCCGACCCGTGAGCTGTGCATCCAGGTCGCGAACGACCTCAAGGGCGCCGGCAAGCACCTCGGCATCCGCACGCTGGCCATCTACGGCGGACGTCCGTACGAGCCGCAGATCGCGGCGCTCCGCAACGGCGTCGACGTCGTGATCGGCACCCCCGGCCGTCTGCTGGACCTGGCCGAGCAGAAGCACCTGGTGCTGGGCAAGGTCCGCGGGCTGGTGCTGGACGAGGCCGACGAGATGCTCGACCTCGGCTTCCTGCCGGACATCGAGCGCATCCTGCGGATGGTCCCGGACAAGCGGCAGACGATGCTGTTCTCGGCGACCATGCCGGGCCCGATCATCACCCTGGCCCGCACGTTCCTGACCCAGCCGACGCACATCCGCGCCGAGGAGAACGACGCCGGCGCGATCCACGAGCGCACCACCCAGTTCGTCTACCGGGCGCACTCGATGGACAAGCCCGAGCTGATCGCCCGCGCGCTGCAGGCCGAGGGCCGCGGCCTGACGATGATCTTCACCCGCACCAAGCGCACCGCGCAGAAGGTCGCCGACGAGCTCGTCGAGCGCGGCTTCGCGGCCGCCGCCGTGCACGGTGACCTGGGCCAGGGCGCCCGCGAGCAGGCGCTGCGCGCGTTCCGCTCCGGCAAGGTCGACGTGCTGGTCGCCACCGACGTCGCCGCCCGCGGCATCGACATCGACGACGTCACGCACGTGATCAACTACCAGACGCCGGAGGACGAGAAGACCTACGTCCACCGGATCGGCCGCACCGGCCGCGCCGGGCGCACCGGTGTCGCGATCACCCTCGTCGACTGGGACGAGGAGCCGCGCTGGAAGCTGATCTCCGACACCCTCGGGCTCGACATGCCCGAGCCCGCCGAGACGTACTCGTCGTCGAAGCACCTGTTCAGCGACCTGGGCATCCCCGAGGGCACCACCGGCCGCCTCCCGCTGTCGAAGCGGACCCGCGCCGGTCTTTCGGCCGAGGCCGAGGAGGACCTGGGCGGCAAGCGCCGGGGCCGTGGTCACGGTCCGAAGGAGGACGAGGCTCCCCGCAAGCGCAACCGCGCGCCGCGCAAGCGGACCCGCGGCGGAGCCGACTCGGCCGCCAAGATCGAGGCCGCGGACGCCGCTGCCGCTTCGGCGGAAGGCACTGGGACCGAGGCCGCCGAGACCTCTTCGGAAGGCCGGACGCGGACCCGCCGCCGCAGCCGCGGTGGCGCGAAGCCGAGCCCGGAGGTCAGCGGTCCGGCGGTCGAGAAGGAGGCAGGCGACAGCGCCGAGCGTCCGGCTCGCCGACGCCGCCGTCGCCGTCCGTCGGCGACTTCTGATACACCTGCGTCGGCAGACTGAGCTTTCATTCCGCGGACGTGGGGGGCTAGGGCACGTGAGCGAACGCTGGGACGCCGCGCCGGACAACGATCCGGCGCGGCCCGTGCCCGCCGAACCAGAGCAGACGTCGAACGACGTCGAGCCGGAGACGGCTGAGAACGCGATCGGTGCGGAAGACGTGCTGGACGCCGAATCCGCGCCGGTGGCGGCCAGCGAGCCGCCACTGGCCGGGAAACGCGCCCGGCGCTCGCCCTGGAATCGCACGCGGGATCGCGTGTTCGCCGCGGCGATCGTGGCCCTCGTCGCGGTCACCGGCGTCGTCATCGGCGTGAACAGCGACAGCGCGGCAACGGTCACGCAGGTCGCCACGACCTTGCCACCCGGGCTCCCGCCCGCACCGGCGCAGGTCCCCGGCTCGCTGACCGAGCTGTGGCAGGCGCCGAGTTCGTCGACGCCCGTGCCGATCGGCGAGGCCAACAGCGTCGTCACCGCCGAGAAGGGCGAGGTGCTCGGCCGGGACCCGTACACCGGCGACGTCCGCTGGCGCTATTCCCGCGATCTCGAACTGTGCACGGTCGCCCTCGCCGGGATCAAGGTGGACGCGGTGTACCGCAAGGACACCGGGTGCAGCGAGGTCACCCAGCTCGACACCGGCACCGGGCGCCGCACCGCGCAACGCAACGGCGACGCCGAGTTCGGCACCCGGCTGGTCGTCGACGGCTCGCACGTCACCACGACCGGCAAGAAACTGCTCAACACCTGGCGTGACGACCTTGTCAAAAGCATGGAGTACGGCCAGGTCCCGGCCATCGTGAACGCGAACAAGCAGCCGAGGACGGGCTGCACCTACGGCACGGTGGCCGCCGCGGCGGGCAAGATCGGCGTGATCGAACGCTGCCCCGGAGACCCGGCCGACCGTTTCACCGTCTACCGCGCGACCAACGACGAAGCCGACGACCCGAAGGTCGACTACAGCACCGTCCTCGCCGGCAAGAACGCGAAAGTCGTCGCGATGTCCGGCGACCTCGCGCTGATCGTGCTGCCCGAAGAGAAACTGCTGGTCATCTACGGTGGCGACGGCGTGCAGAAGTCCGCGTATCCGCTCGACGCGCCCGCCGCGGACCTCGCGCAGGATCCCGAAGGCGGCATCATGCCGATCGCGTGGACCGCGCAGGGCGTCTACTGGTTCACCGGCTCGAAGACCATGGCGTTCTCGCGGGACGACCTCACCCCGCGCTGGTCGCTGAACGGCTCCGTCGGCCCCGGCGTGACCTTCGGGGAGCAGCTGGTCGTGCCGATCAAGGGCGGGCTCGCCGTGCTCGACGAGCTGAGCGGCACCACGATCCGCACCGTCGGCATCGACAGGCGCGGCTACAACGGCCCGGTGCAGCTGTCCTCGGTCGGGCCGGTGCTGCTGGAGCAGCGCGGCCCCACGCTGGTCGCCCTCAAGTGACCGCCGGGCGATAGCAAAGGTCCCTTGCTCCCGCCGCCGTCAGCGCGTCGTCGTGGTCGTCGAGGTCTTGGTGCGGAACCGGCCGATCTCCTTCCAGCACCACTTCTCGCCCTCGCGGGCGAGCGTGCCGGTGCCGGTGCGGGTCCGCCCTTCGACGTTCAGCGTGACGGACATCGTGAACTCCGTGTCGGAGGCTTTCGTGGTCTCGCCGAGCGCGGCGTCCGAAACTTCGCTGACGTGCTCGATGGCCTGCGTGACGTCCTTGTCCGCGTTCGCGCACTTGAGCGCCGTCAACGCGGGCCCGTCGTGGGCGTTGATGCCGTCGATGATCGCCTGCGCGGTCGCTTCGGGACCGGCTGCCTTGTCCTTTCCGAGGAAGAACCCGGGAGCGACGAACCCGGTGATGGCCATCGTGACCAGCACGACCACCGCGGCGGCGATGCCCACCAGCAGGCCGGTGTTGCTCTTCTTCGGCGGGGCGGGCGGCCCGCCGAAGCCCTGTCCGTACTGCTGGTTCTGACCGGGATACTGCTGGCCGTAGCCGCCGGGGTACTGCTGCTGCTGCGGGTACGCGCCGCTCTGGTCGTAGCCGCCCTGCTGATACTGCTGCTGCCCTGGGTACTGCTGCTCCGGGTGCTGCTGCCCGTCATGGCCGTACTGGGGCTGTCCTGGCTGGGGTGGGTAGGTCATAACGGTGCCCTTCGTCCTCGCTGCGCGGCGGGTTGTTCGTCTACGACGCGCCCAGTGAGTTCAAAGTTTCGTCGTGCCGGAGCTCTTTTCCGATCGCATGGCAGTTTGCTGCCGTCAGTTCCACCAGAACAGGCTCAGCGCGGCCATCACGCTCACCACGACGCCGAGCCCCGCGAAGCCCGCGACGCGGCCATTACGCGAATCGGCGATGCGTTGGGCCAGCAAGGCGACCATCGCCGCGACCGGATGTCCGATCAGCATCAGCGGCCCCGGCCCGGGAGCGCCGGTGAACAGGCAGATCGCGGCGATCGCGAGGACGATGACCGCGAGCACGACCATCCCGGCCGCGAGCGAACCGGTCAGCCCGCGCCAGAACCGGCCGCGTTCGGGCGCCACGGGCTCACCCGGTCCCGCGGGCGGCGGCGTGGTCGCGAGTTCTTCGGTGTCCGGTGACGACACGTCCTCGCCTGTCCAATCGTCTTGTCTCGGGATCTAGGGCGCCAGCAACTCCCACGGCTGAGCCGCGGGCCCGGCTTCCTGGCCTGCCGCGCAACTGGGCCGGAAGTCGCACCAAGAGCATCGGCGGCTCGGGCGGGCGGGGAACAACACGTCCTCGTCGCCGCCGGCGTTCAGCGTATCCGTTGCCAGCCTCAGGTCTCCGGCGGTCTCGTCGGCGCGTTGGAGATGCCGTTTGAGGCTCTGCTCGGTGTGTTCGGCGGCCGCGACGGTGCCGGTGGGCACGTGGTGCAGCTCGACCTGGTAGCACGGCGTCCGCAACGTCCTGGCGGCCGCGACCGCGTACAGCGCCAAAGCCTGCGACGAGCGCGCCTCGTACTCGTCCGGCTCACGGCGGCCGGTCTTGTAGTCGATGATCACCAGTTCCCGGCCGCGCTGGTCGATCCGGTCGGCGCGGCCCTCGATGATGAGGCTGGGCCCGCTGCCCGGCTCAAGCGTGACCGGCGCCGAAACCCAGCGCTCCAGCCCGACCGGCTCGATGCTGACGTCGTTGTGCTCGACGTACTCCGCGACCCACCCCTTGGCCCGCGCTCGGTACCGGGCGGCCTGATCGGAGTCTTCGAACCCGGCGTCCTTCCAGTGCTCGGCGACGAGCGCCATCGCCCGCTGCGGCACGCGCTTGATCACCGGCAGGTCGAACAACGCCCGCAAAGCGTTGTGCACCACCGCGCCCAGCGTGCTGTGCGCCCACGCGCCGGTGCGTGTCGGGGACGGGCGGTCCAGGTACGACATGCGATAGCGGCGCGGGCAATCTTCGAACGTCGCGAGGCGCGCGGGCGAGACCTTCGTCAGCTTGCGCGGCGCTTCGACGCCGAAGTCGAAACCAATCTGCTCCATCGGATCACCCCGCCCGCAACGCTACGCACCCCCACCGACACTTTTCGAGGGGATCCCCGCCGAAGAGAGCAAGGGACCTTTGCTATCGCCCGCTTGGGACCGCGGGCTCGCGCGGGGGTTCGTGTGGGTCGGGTGTGCAATGAAAGAGCCTTTCCTTGCAAATTTTGC
>NZ_JBHXJK010000231.1:0-8173 GCF_042723255.1 Amycolatopsis thailandensis | reverse complement strand
CCTTGCGCCCAGCGCAAGGAAGGGGGCCTTCATGTACGGCAAACAAGCACTGGTCCGACCGCTAGGCCCTGAACTCGCGCAAGAGCCGGGCCACCTCGCCCGGCCGCTCCAAGAACGGCGAATGCCCGGCACCTTCCACGACCTCGACCCGGGCCCCCACCGCCGAATACCGGGCGAAAGTCTTGTCACAGTCGTAAAAGCGGTCCCGCCGCCCGAGAATCACCAGGCACGGCAGCCCTAAAGCCGCCACCTGCGCATCGAGAGGACTGAACGCGAGTCGCCGCGCACGGTCCACGAGCACCACCCGCGCCATCGCGGGCGCGGTGACGGCGTGGTCCACCAAATCCTGCAAGGGATCGTCGAACCAGCTCACCCGGCGGAACCGGGCGGCGAACCGGACCCACCGCCGATGGGCGATCAGCCGCACGAGAGAGCTGACCATCGGCAGCAGAACCGGGCTACCGGGCGGAAAAGACGCGTAGCTGTAGTCGGGAGCCTGCCCGATCAGCACCAAGGACCCGACGCGCGGCGAGATCCCGGCCAAGGCCAGTGCGACGTCGGCGCCGAAGGAATGACCGGCGACCAGAACGTCCTCGACGTCCAGCGTGTCGAGCACACCTGCCAGCATTCGCGCCTGCGACACCGGGTCGAGTCCGGACGAGCCGCCGGTGCACCCGTGGCCCAGCAGATCCACCCGGATCACGCGGTGCGCGGCGGACAGACCGGGGGTAAGCCGGTCGAACCAGTGCACCGAACCGCAATACCCGTGCAGCAACAGCACCGGCGGCCCGGCGCCGTCCTGACGGACGTGGACGGCGACACCGTTCACGTCGAGGATGTCGCCGATGGGGGAACGCCGCACGCTCCCAACGTAACTCAGACCCGCGCGGTCTCCTTGCTGCGGGACAACAGCCACGCCGCGATCCCGGCGGGGAAGAACATGAGCACGCCGTAGATCCCGGCGGGCACGGCCATCGTCTTGTCGCCGAGGACGGAGATCGCCACGGCGATCGCGAGGGTGGCGTTGTGGACGCCGATCTCCATGGCGGACGCGATCGACTGCCCGCGGTCCACCCGGAACAGCCGCGGTACGTAATACCCGATCGCGAGGCTGAGCAAGGAAAGCGCCAGCGCCACCGGTCCGAGTGTGCCGATGTTGTCCACCAGGGTCCGGAACTCCTGCGCGATCGCGGCCGCGATCACCAGCACGAGCACCACGGCGGAGCCGATCTTGACCGGTTTGCGCATCCGCTCGGCCCAGCCGGTGAACCTGCTCCGCACCGCCATCCCGATCACGACCGGGATCAGCACGATCGCGAACACCTGCACGAACTTCGCGGGCTGGAGCCCGACCGAGGCACCACCGTCGAGGAACCCGGCCATCGACAGGCCGACCACCAGCGGCAGCGTGAACACGGCCAGCACGGAGTTGATCGCCGTGAGCGTGACATTGAGGGCGACGTCGCCGCCCGCGAGGTGACTGAACAGGTTCGCCGAAGTCCCGCCGGGTGAGGCGACGAGCAGCATCATCCCGACCGCGAGCACGCCACCGAGGCCGAACAGCAGGATCAGGCCGAGGCAGATCACGGGCAGCACGATCATCTGGCACACCAACGCGATGACGGCGGCCTTCGGGTACTTCAGCACCCGCGTGAAGTCGGCGACGGTCAGGGTCAGCCCCAGCCCGAACATGACGAGCGCCAGCGCGACGGGCAAGAGGATCGAGAACATCGCCGAACCCATCGCGGGGCCTCCGTCCGATATGCCCTTTTCAGTTCGCAAATCGTGTCAAGCGGCGAGAAGCCGGTCAAGGCACCGAAACCCAGACGTGACCCGGCTTGACTTTTCCGAGAGCAGTGCTCACTATAGTTACAAGCTATAACGCACACGATAAGCACTCAGGGAGATCGAGATGAACACGCTGACCGAGGTCGTACTGCCGGGCAAGGTCGAGCCGGAAGGCCTGGAGCTGCGGGAACGCCCGCTCCCCGCACCCGGCCCCGGCCAGGTCGTGGTCGCGATGGAGGCGACCGGAGTCTCCTTCGCCGAGCAGCAGATGCGCCGCGGCAAGTACTACGACCAGCCGCCTTTCCCCTTCGTCCCCGGCTACGACCTGGTCGGCACGGTGCTGACCACCGGCGACGGGGTCGACCGCGGACTCGCCGGCCGCCGGATCGCCGCGCTGACGAAGGTCGGGAGCTGGGCCAGCCACGTCGTCCTCGACGCCGCCGACGTCGTGCCCGTCCCGGACGGCCTCGGCGCGGAGGAGGCCGAGACCGCGGTGGTCAACGGCATCACCGCCTGGCAGATGCTGCACCGCAAGGCCCGGGTGCGCGCCGGGCAGACGATCCTGGTCCACGGCGCGAACGGCGGGGTCGGCTCGCTGCTGGTCCAGCTCGCCGCGCAGGCGGGTGTCCGGGTGATCGGTACCGCGTCGAAGCGGCACCACGAAGCGTTGCGGCGCCTGGGAGTCACGCCGATCGACTACCGCACCGAGGACATCTCCGCGCGTGTCCGCGAGCTCGCACCCGAAGGTGTCGACGCCGTCTTCGACCACGTCGGCGGCGCCAGCGTGCCCGCGTCGTGGAAGCTGCTCGCCCGCGGCGGCACGCTCGTCTCCTACGGCAGCGCCGCGACCCGCGACGACGAGGGCTCCAAGCAGCTGCCCGTACTCAAGATCCTCGCCCGCGTGATGCTGTGGAACAGCCTCCCGAACGGCCGCAACGCGTACTTCTTCAACGTCTGGGCGGGACGGTCCTTCGCCAAGAACCGGTTCCGCGCCCGTCTACGCGAAGACCTCACCCAGGTCTTCGCCGCGCTGAAGGACGGCACGATCACCGCACAGGTCGCGGCGCGGCTGCCGTTGAGCCGGGTCGCGGAAGCCCTGCGGCTGGCCGAATCCGGCACGGTCGCGGGCAAGGTGGTGCTCACGCCGTAAGGGTTCGGTAACCGCGCGAACCCGGCGATCCGGACGGTTCGCGCAGTTGAATGACCCCCATGAAACGCAAGCGGGTGCTCGCCGTCGTGGCGGCCGGACTGGTGGTGGCGGTGGCCGCGGGCCTCTACTGGTTCCAGCCCTGGAAGCTCTGGGTGAACGAAACGGTCCAAGAGGCGCTTCCGGTGGCACAGGTCACCGAAAGTGCCGCGCCCGCCCCGAAAAAGCCCATGATCGTGGCGACCGGGGAATTGATCAGCCACGAACACGAGACCAGCGGCGGCGTCCGGATCATCCGCGCGGAAGACGGATCCCTGGTGCTGCGCCTGGAGAATCTCGACACGAGCAACGGCCCGGACCTGCGGGTCCTGCTGAGCGACGCGCCGGTGCTCCCCGGCAAGGACGGCTGGTTCGTGTTCGACGACGGCGCGCACGTGAGCGCAGGGAAACTCAAGGGCAACAAGGGAAGCCAGAACTACATCCTGCCCGCGGGCACCGATCTGGCCCGCTATTCGAGTGTCAGCATCTGGTGCGACCGGTTCGACGTCTCGTTCGGCGCGGCCAAGCTGGCCAAGGTCTGACCAGTCAGGCGAAGCCTGTCCGTTGAGGGTGGCGGCGGGGCGGGGCCCGGGCTAGGCGAGCCTGTCCACGGCGTATTCCATCTCCGCGCGGACGGCGCGCAGGTCGATTCCGCCGGGATCGATGATCGCGGCCACCGCGATCCCCCGCAGCTGGCCGACCAGCGCCGCCGCGTACGCGTCCGGGTCGCGGACACCGGAGATGGAGCCGTCGGCGATCCCGGCGGCGACGGTCTGCGCGATGGCGAACCGGTACCGGCGATCGGCCTCGGTCATCGCCGACCGCACCGCCGGATCGCCGACGGTCGCGTCCGTCCAGAGCACCACGAAAGCCCGGTTCAGCGGCGGCATGTCGGTGAGCAGCTCGAAGAAGATGTCCAGCAACGCGCGCAGCATGTCCATCGGAGCGGGGGTCAGCCCGCCGGTGCGGGTGGCGACCGCGGCACTGAAGGCGTCGGCGAACTTCTCCGCGGCGAACTCGACGAGCCGCTGCACCAGCGTCTCCTTCGAGCCGAACAGCTGGTAGACGACGCCGCTCGGATAGCCCGTCCTGGCGCAGATCATGCCGATCTTGAGCCGCGCGAACCCTGCCTCGCCGATGAGACGGGCGGCGGTGTCGAGAATCCGTGTCCTGGCGATCTCCTGGTCACGTTGGACCTGGCGCTCCTCCGCAGACGAGTCCACGACGTGATCCTCCCATGACTTCCGGTTCGTCACCTGTCGACGCGGCGTTACGATCCCGGACATGAGGATCGCCTTCTCCGCCGACGACCGGAACGCCACCACGGACGCCGTTCAGGCCTTCCTGGCCGAAGCCGGTCACGAGGTGATCCACCCGGCGGCGTCGGAACTCTGGCCGGAACTCGGCGCGGCGGTGGGCAAGGCGGTCGCCGACGGCGAAGCCGACTTCGGCGTGGTGATGTGCTGGACCGGGACGGGTACGGCCATCGCGGCCAACAAGGTCCCCGGCGTGCGTGCGGCGCTGGCCTGGGACGCCTGGATCGCCGCGGGCGCGCGCAAATGGAACGACGCGAACGTGCTGGCACTGAGTCTCAAACGGCTCTCCCCCGACGTCGCCGTCGAAATCACCGAGGTGTTCCTTTCCGGTATCGCGCCGGACGCCGACGAATCGGCGAATATCGCCCGGCTCGGCGAAATGGACCAATTCCGTCGATGAGCGGCACCGAACCTGTGAACGGTTAACGCTGTCGAACGTATTAGGCCGTTCGCAGGAAAATCACCACTCTGCGTAGTGACACTTCCCATATTGGTCCAGACCACGTACCGTCTCCCGCAACAAAGCGTTCCGCATGGAGGTGGTCGATGAAGACGCATCCCCGCCTGCCCGGTTTCGGCCGCGGCAACGCGATGTCGCCGATTTCGCACTGACGAAATCCCTCTCCAAGATCATTTCCCTGCACCGTGTTGTAAGGAGTGAAATGTCAAGAAAGAGATGGCATCTGGTCGGCCTGTTCACGGCCGTCGCGGCGCTGGCTGTCGGTCTGGTGACCGTGCCGGCGAACGCGGCGGGCGGGGTCGGAGCCACCCTGACCAAGGGTTCGGACTGGGGGTCCGGCTGGGAAGGCAAGTACACGATCACGAACAACTCGGGATCGGCCCTCACCTCCTGGACACTCGAGTTCGACCTCGCGGCAGGCCACTCGATCGCCTCGCTGTGGGATGGCAGCTACACCGCCTCCGGCCAGCACGTGACCGTCAAGAACACCTGGAACGGCAACGTTTCCAACGGCGCCTCCGTCAGTTTCGGCTTCAACGTCAAGTACTCCGGCGCCTACACCGCGCCCGCGAACTGCAAGATCAACGGCGGCTCTTGCGATCCGGGTGGGGGCACCCCGACGACGAGCAACCCGCCCACGAGCACGACGTCCAACCCCACGACGTCGAACCCGCCCACGACGACCACCACGAGCAACCCGCCGACCACGACGACTTCGAACCCGAACCCGGGCGCGAAGAAGAACCTCGGCTACTTCGTGCAGTGGGGCGTCTACGGCCGTAACTACCACGTGAAGAACATTCACACTTCTGGTTCCGCGGCGAAGCTGACGCACATCAACTACGCGTTCGGCAACGTCACGAACGGTTCCTGCACGGCGAACGACGACACCTACGCCGACTACGACAAGTTCTACGACGCCGGGTCCAGTGTGGACGGTGTCGCGGACTCGTGGGACGCGGGCGCGATCCGCGGTAACTTCAACCAGCTGCGCAAGCTGAAGAAGATGTACCCGGGCCTGAAGGTGCTGTGGTCGTTCGGTGGCTGGACCTGGTCCGGCGGCTTCGGCCAGGCTTCGAAGAACCCGACCGCTTTCGCGGAGTCCTGCTACAAGCTGATCAAGGACCCGCGCTGGGCCGACGTCTTCGACGGCATCGACATCGACTGGGAGTACCCGAACGCCTGCGGTCTCACCTGTGACACCAGCGGCCCCGCCGCGATCAAGAACGTGGCTCAGGCGCTGCGCACCAAGTTCGGTTCCTCGTTCCTGGTCACCGCCGCGATCACCGCGGACGCCAGCAGCGGCGGCAAGCTCGACCTCGCCGACTACGGCCCCGCCTCGGCGTACCTCGACTGGTACAACGTCATGACGTACGACTTCTTCGGCGCCTGGGCGGCGCAGGGTCCGACGGCCCCGCACTCGCCGCTGACCGCGTACCCGGGCATCCCGCAGCAGGGCTTCAACTCCGACGAGGCCATCCAGAAGCTCAAGGCCAAGGGTGTTCCGGCGAGCAAACTGTTGCTGGGTATCGGTTTCTACGGCCGAGGCTGGACCGGCGTCACACAGGACGCCCCGGGCGGCACCGCGACCGGTGCGGCACCGGGCACGTACGAAGCGGGCATCGAGGACTACAAGGTCCTGAAGAACAGCTGCCCGTCGACGGGCACTATCGCGGGCACCGCGTACGCGAAGTGCGGCAACAACTGGTGGAGCTACGACACTCCCGCGACCATCAACTCGAAGATGGGCTGGACCAAGAACCAGGGTCTCGGCGGCGCGTTCTTCTGGGAGCTCAGTGGTGACACCGGCAACGGTGAACTGGTCACGGCCATGCGGAATGGCCTGAACTGAGAGGTTTGAGAAGTGGCTAAGCGGACTTGGATCCAGGCCGTCGGCCTGGCCGCCGCTGCCGCAACGGCCGGCGCGGTCCTCGTGATCGCGCCGGCCTCCGCGGCCGGCGGCGTCGGCGCCGCCTTCAGCAAGGGCTCCGATTGGGGCTCAGGCTGGGAGGGCAAGTACACGATCAGCAACAACTCGGGATCGAGTCTTCCCACGTGGACGGTCGAATTCGACCTGCCAGCGGGACATTCGATCGCTTCGCTGTGGGACGGCAGTTACACGGCCTCCGGCCAGCACGTGACGGTGAAGAACACCTGGAACGGCAACCTCGGCACCGGGGGCAGCACCAGTTTCGGGTTCAACGTCAAGTACTCCGGGAGCTACGTCGCCCCGGCGAACTGCAAGATCAACGGCGGTTCCTGTGATCCGGGCGGTGGCGGTCCGACCACGACGCCGACCACCACCACGTCCTCCCCGACCACGACCACGTCGACGTCGAACCCGCCGACGACCACCACGAGCAACCCGCCGCTGCCCGGCGGTCGTGGCGCGCCGTATCTGTACATGGGCTGGGGCAACCCGCCGAACCCGCAGACGGTCATGAACGCGACCGGGATCAAGTGGTTCACCCTGGCTTTCGTGCTGGCTTCGAACGGCTGCAACCCCGCGTGGGACGGCAGCCGTCCGTTGCAGGGCGGCCCCGACGCGAACGCGATCGCGCAGATCAAGGCCGCGGGCGGGCAGATCGTGCCGTCCTTCGGCGGGTGGAGCGGCAACAAGCTCGGCCCGAACTGCTCGACGCCGGAACTGCTCGCCGGCGCCTACCAGAAGGTGATCGACGCCTACGGTCTCAAGGCGATCGACATCGACATCGAGAACACCGACGAGTTCGAGAACGCGACCGTGCAGGACCGCGTCCTCAACGCGCTCAAGATCGTGAAGGCGAAGAACCCCGGTATCCAGACCATTCTCACCTTCGGCACGACGACCAGTGGCCCGAACTCCTGGGGCAACCGGCTCATCGACCAGTCGAAGGCGCTGAACGCCGGTGTCGACGTCTACACGATCATGCCGTTCGACTTCGGCGGCGGCGCGGACATGTACGGCAACACCATCAAGGCCGCGAACGGCTTGCGGGACAAACTGAAGTCGGCCTTCGGGTGGGACGACGCCACGGCGTACGGCCACCTGGGCATCAGTGGCATGAACGGCCTTTCGGACCAGCAGGAGCTGACGAGTCTCGACGCCTGGACCAAGATCACCAACTGGTCCAAGACGAACAAGACCGCCAGGCTCGCTTTCTGGTCGGCCAACCGCGACCGGCCTTGTCCCGGTGGCGGCGTCGCCGAGAACTGCAGTGGTATCGCACAGAACGACTGGGACTTCACGCGGATCACCGCGGGCTTCTGACGTCCCTTCCCCGAACCGCGGGCCCGCACCGATGCTGCACGGTGCGGGCCCGCTCCTTTGCGCGTCCCGCAGGGGTGTGCCCCTGCGGGGCATGCCCCGAATGTGGCATTGGGGACGTCCAGTGTCCCCAATGCCACATTCGGGGCACCGCCGCAGAGGTGCTCGCACAGGGG
>NZ_JBHXJK010000230.1:0-8174 GCF_042723255.1 Amycolatopsis thailandensis | reverse complement strand
CTGTCCCCACGGATCTCAAACAACACAACCCCCGAACAAGTCAGGTGTTGCAACCACCACTAGAACCCAAGAGGAAGGGGGCCTTCATGTACTTCGAACGGTGCGAAGCCCGCGCCGGAGTGGGGTCAGGCGCCCATGTCCAGGCGGGTGATCTGCGATTCGTCCAGCGGGAACCAGGGCGTCTCGTTGACGCCGCGTTCCTGCACCGCGTTCACCGTCACCGCGGCGACGACCAGCACGACCAGGCCGACGATCGCGGCGACCCCGGGCCACCGGCTCGACCCGGGCGAGCGATAGCCGCCACCCGACGCCGTGGCCGCCTTCTGCTCCTTGCGCCGCTTCTTCTTGAGCTCCTTCTTGGCACCCAGCCAGGCGTCGCGTTCGGCGTGCTGCTGCCAGTCCGGATTCATCAGATCCGGATGGGTCTCGATCCGCCGGTCCTCTTCGTCCATCTCGGTCCTCTTCCCCAGGGTTCGGCCGACTACCCGCAGGTGTTCCTCGACGGCAGGGGTTTCGTCGGGTCGTAGGTGCTGGTCTCGTCGACGGGCGGTACGCCGACGACGGGTCTGTCCTTGTCAGCGTACTGGGGCGCGAGGACGCCGGTTTTGATCGCGTCACAGGCCATGCGTGTCTTGTAGCTCGCGCCGTCCCCGAAACCGAGTCCGGCGTCGGCCTGATCGAACGGCGGTGCCTTGCGGAGCACGTAGTCCTGCTCGTCACGGACGAACGGCACGATGTCCGCCGGTGACCTGGCCTCGCTCGGGCGCGCGTCGAAGGCGTAGGCGGTCGCGTAACTCGCGTGGACGATCAGTTCGCCTTCGCGGCCGGGCTTCGCCCTGAGGAAGCCGGTCATCCGCGGGCGAGCCGGCAGCAGGCGGTTCGGCCCGGTGAGGGTCAGGTAATTGCCCTTCTCGACAGAGAGCGGCCCCGTGAGCATCGGTTCGAGCCGGGCGCGTTCGTTCGGGGCCAGCAAGGCGAGCACTTCCGAGCCGTTTCCGTCCTGCAGCGTCCGGGAGCCCAGCTTCGCGGCCGAGATGGCCTCCGCCACCTTGCGATACGCCGCGTCGACCTCCGCCGCGGTGAAACCGCCGATGTCCTGCCCCGGCGGCACGGTGATCCCGGCGATCCCTTCGGCCCAGGCCGAAGCGGGGGTGCGGTCGAACGGCCTGTCGAGGTCGACGCCGGTGCGCACCGGAGCCGCTTTCGGCTGCTGCCCGGCGTCAGTGCCCCGCATCTGCTGCACGACGATCGTGGCGGCCACGAGCACGACCACGGCCGAGACCAGGAACAGGGCGAGGACGCGACCCCGGGTCGTCCGGAAACCCAGGCGGAGACGGCGGCGCGGAGCCTGTTTCCGCCGCCGCTTGAGTTCCTTTTTCGCGCCGAGCCGAGCGTCGCGTTCGGCACGCTTGAGCCATTCCGGATCCATCAGATCCGGATGCGTCTCCATCCGGCTGTCTTCCACGGATTCCCGCCCTCCCCAGTGTGTTACGACAACGATCATCGACGGGGAACGGCGAGCGTTACGGCCGGTGAGCAACTCGGTGGAGGGGGTTCGTAGACTTGACAATGTGACCGAGAACGCCCAGCCGCAGCAGACCGACCTTCCGGGTACCTGGAACCCGGCCGACGAAGAAGCCTCGCTCTACCAGCGTTGGGTAGACGCCGGCTACTTCACGGCCGACCCCACGTCGGACAAGCCGCCGTTCACGGTAGTCATCCCACCCCCGAACGTGACCGGTTCGCTGCACATCGGGCACGCGTTCGAGCACACCCTGATCGACGCCATCACCCGCTACCACCGCATGCTCGGCGACGAGACGCTGTACCTGCCGGGCATGGACCACGCGAGCATCGCGGTCCACGCCCTGGTCGAGAAGCAGCTCCGCGCCGAGGGCACCAGCCGCCGTGAACTGGGCCGCGAGGCATTCGTCGAGCGCGTCTGGCAGTGGAAGAACGAGCACGGCGGCAAGATCCTCGCCCAGATGAAGCGCCTCGGCGAAGGCGTCGACTGGACCCGCGAGCGGTTCACCATGGACGACGGCCTGTCCAAGGCCGTCAACACGATCTTCAAGAAGCTGTTCGACGACGGCCTGATCTACCGCGCCGAGCGGCTGGTCAACTGGTCGCCGGAGCTGCGGTCGGTGCTGTCCGACGCCGAGGTGAAGCACGAAGAGGTCGAGGGCGAACTCGTCTCGATGCGCTACGGCGACGGCGAGAACGCGATCGTCGTGGCCACCACCCGGATGGAGACGATGCTCGGCGACACCGCCGTCGCGGTCCACCCGGACGACGAGCGCTACACGCACCTCATCGGCACCGAGGTCGAGCTGCCGCTGACCGGGCGCAAGATCCCGATCGTCGCGGACAAGCACGTCGACCCGGAGTTCGGCACCGGCGCGGTCAAGGTGACCCCCGCGCACGACCCGAACGACTTCGAGATCGGCCAGCGGCACGACCTGCCGATGATCACGATCATGGACGAGCAGGGCCGGATCGACGGCACCGGCACCGAGTTCGACGGCATGGACCGCTTCGAGGCCCGGGTCGCGGTGCGGGAGAAGCTGCGCGAACAAGGTCGCATCGTCGCGGAAAAGCGTCCGTACCTGCACAGCGTCGGACATTCCGAGCGCTCGAAGGAGCCGATCGAGCCGCGCCTGTCGTTGCAGTGGTTCGTCAAGGTCGGCCCGCTCGCGAAGGCCGCCGGCGACGCGGTGCGCGACGGCCGGGTGGACGTCCACCCGCCGGAGATGGAGAAGCGCTACTTCGACTGGGTCGACAACCTGCACGACTGGTGCATCTCGCGTCAGCTGTGGTGGGGCCACCGCATCCCGGTCTGGTACGGCCCGAACGACGAGGTCGTCTGCGTCGGACCGGACGAGGAACCGCCTTCGGGCGAGGGCTGGACCCAGGACCCGGACGTCCTCGACACCTGGTTCTCCTCGGGCCTGTGGCCGTTCTCCACCCTCGGCTGGCCGGAGAAGACGCCGGACCTGAACAAGTTCTATCCGACGTCGGTGCTGGTCACCGGCTACGACATCCTGTTCTTCTGGGTCGTGCGGATGATGATGTTCGGCCTCTACGCCACCGGCGAAGCGCCGTTCAAGACCATCGCGCTGCACGGCATGGTCCGCGACCAGTTCGGCAAGAAGATGTCGAAGACCGCGGGCAACGGCGTCGACCCCATCGAGTGGATGGACCGCTACGGCACCGACGCGCTGCGGTTCACCCTCACGCGTGGCGCCAACCCGGGCACCGACGTGCCGATCGGCGAGGAGTGGGTCGCGGGTTCCCGGAACTTCACCACGAAGCTCTGGAACGCCACCAAGTTCGCCATGATGAACGGCGCGGACGCGAACGCCCCGCTGCCCGCCGCGGCCGAGCTCACCGAGGCCGACCGCTGGATCCTCGGCAGGCTTGACGGCGTCGTCACCGAGGTCACCGGCTACCTGGCGGACTACCAGTTCGCCAAGGCCACGGACACGCTCTACCAGTTCACCTGGACCGAGCTGTGCGACTGGTACCTGGAGCTGTCGAAGGTCCAGGTCTTCCAGGGCGACGAGGCCCGCGTGACGGCGACGCGCGCGGTGCTGGGGCACGTGTTCGACACCGTGCTGAAGCTGTTGCACCCGTTCATCCCGTTCATCACCGAGAAGCTGTGGACGGCGCTGACCGGCCGCGAGTCGCTGGTGATCGCCCCGTGGCCGGTGGCGGACGGCTCCTACGCCGACGGAGTCGCCGACAAGCGGATCGCGGACGTGCAGAAGCTGGTCACCGAGGTCCGCCGGTTCCGGGCCGACCAGGGCCTCAAGCCCAGCCAGAAGGTGGCCGCGCGGCTGTCCGGCGACGGGTTCGCCGAGATCACCGGGCACGACGAGCCGATCCGCTCGCTGGTCCGGCTCACCCAGCCCGAGGACGGCTTCGCGCCGAGCGCATCGCTCGAGGTCGGGCTGTCGGCCGGTGTCGTCACCGTCGAGCTGGACCTGTCCGGCACGATCGACGTCGCCGCGGAGCGCAAGCGTTTGCAGAAGGATCTCGGCGCGGCGGAGAAGGAACTGGCGCAGGCCGAGGCCAAGCTCGGCAACCAGGCCTTCATCGACAAGGCGCCGGAGCCGGTGATCGGCAAGATCCGGGCCCGCAAGGAGACCGCGGTCGCGGACATCGAGCGCATCAACGCCCGGTTGGCGACGCTTCCCGCCTCCTGACCCATGTCATGAAAGGGTCGTTCAGGACACTCTTCGTCCTGAACGACCCTTTCATGACACTCAGCGGAGGTGACGCAGGATCACTCCGGTCACACCGGCCATCCCCGTGCGATACGGGTGGTAGGCCGCAGCCGCGAGCAGCTTCGTGTGCTGCCCGTTGATCCACGCGGCCCCGTTCGGCGCGCAGGCGTCGTGGCCGGCGGACGGGCCGAACGTGTCCACGAAGGACGAGTTCCCGTCGGCGGCGACGGCCTTCTCGATCGCCGAGTTCAACGCCCTCTCGACGTCGTTCAGCCAGGCGTAGTCACCTTCGGCGAACGGCAGGATCTTCGGGCAGTAGCCGGACTCCGGCGCGATCCGCGGGTAGCCGATGACGAGCACGTCGGCGCGTGGCGAACGGGCGTGGATCCCGGCCAGCACCCGTTCGACGTTCTTGCCGGTTTCGGCGATCTTGGCCTTGATGGTGTCGACGCCGCCGACGGTGAACCTGTCCTGGCACGGGTTCCCGGTGGGATCGCTCGCGCGCAGGGACGGGCAGGTGCCGACGAGCGTGCCGAAGACGCCGTAGTCGTTGCCGCCGATTCCGACCGTCACCAGGTCGGTGTTCGCGCGCAGGGCGCTGAACTGGGGCGGGTTGCTGCCGAGGGTCACGCTCTGCCGCTCCGTCATGTCGCCGGTGTCGGCGCCGCCGCAGCTGATGTCGGTGAAGGACCGGACCCGCAGCGCCGCGGCGAGCATCGACGGGTAGTTCTGCGTGGACTTGCCGCAGAAAAGCGGGACGAGCCGGGGGAGCGGGATGAGTGGCCCGGACGTGTAGGAATCACCCAGCGCGACGTAGTTCCGGTAGGACCGCGTCGCGGCGGTGGCCGCCGTGGTGGAGGCGATCAGCAGGACGACGGTCGATACGGCCGCGAACAGGACGCGTCTGAAGCGCATTGGGACCCCGATCTCCGGACTGCATGGCCTCTCAAAAATGAACCGCATCCGCACCGGTCGGCGCCGCCGCCGATCGGGTGGTCGAGCACTGGTTTCACCCGCTTGGGGTGTCACATCGGGTGGTCGTCCTCCGGTCTGCGGTAGACGAGGAGATAGCGGTAGAAGAGCAGGTTCCGGAGCTTGCTCCCCGGCAGCAGCCGGGCCGCGTCGCGCCGGATCCGGTTCATCGGCGGGAAGGTCTCGACGACGGGCGCCGCGGGCAGCGGATCGACCCCGCCGTTGAGCCGGTCGCCCGCGTAGACGACCACCCTGGCCAGCGCGTTGACCGGCGAGGCCACGAGCGCACGGACGTAGTCGGCGGGCGTACTGGGCCTGCCGAGACCGAGTACGGCCAGCACCCCGCCGGGCACGAGCGCGTCCCGCAGCCTCGTGACCGTGTCGAACGGCACGTGATGGAGCGACGCGAGGCAGGAGATGAAGTCGTACGCCCCCTCCGGCAGCTTCTCGGTGGCGACGTCGGCCCGCCGGTACGAGATCGTGCCGGGGCCCGGCGAACCGGCGGCACCGGCCAGGTCGATCATCGGACCGGACCGGTCGATCGCCTCGACGTGCATCCCGGTCGCCGCGAGCCGCCGGGCGAACCGTCCACTGCCGCAGCCCACGTCCAGCGCCACCCCCGGGCCGGGAGGCAGCTGGTCGAGCAGCAGCGGGTGGTAGTGGTCGTTGTGGTTGAACCCCATGCGTCGAGAGTGCCAGCAAAAGCCGCACGTAGACTCGGTCCGACAGGGAGCAAGGCTAAGAGGAGAGTTCGTGCCGCGTGGTGACGGCCGGGATTCCGAAGATTTCGCGGAATCCCCGGACCTGGCAGATCTGGACAGTTTCGCCGGCGTCGACGAATTGGGGGCACGCGCCCACGATCCGTCCGACGACACCGACCCGGATCTGGACGCACCCGACGCCGCGTACCAGGTGGGCGGTGGCGCCGGCGGCGGGATCGGCGGGATCGGGCAGCTGGGGGACAACCTCGCGCTCGGGCCCGTACCGGACCTCGTCGCCCCGGAGGACGTGGAACTGCACGAACTGGACGATCAGGGCGACGAGCTCGCCCCGAGCGACCCGAACGGGCAGCAGGCGCGCCGCGAACTGCTCGCCGTCGAGGCCGAGCTGAACCAGCGCTGGCCCGAGACCAAGATCGAGCCGTCCCTCGCCAGGATCGCGGCCCTGGTCAACCTCATGGGTGAACCGCACCGCGGCTACCCGGTGCTGCACGTCGCCGGGACCAACGGCAAGGGCTCGACCACCCGGATGATCGACGCGCTGCTGACCCGCATGGGCCTGCGCGTCGGCCGGTACACGAGCCCCCACCTCCAGCTGGTCACCGAGCGGATCGCGCTGGACGGCGTCCCCGTCTCCGCCGCCGCGTACGTCGACCTGTACCGCGACGTCGCGCCGTACGTGACCATGGTCGACAACGCGGGCGGGCCCGACGCGGTGCCGATGAGCAAGTTCGAGGTGCTCACCGGGATGGCTTTCGCCGCCTTCGCCGACGCGCCCGTCGAGGCCGCCGTCGTCGAAACCGGTCTCGGGGGCTCCTGGGACGCCACCAACGTCGTGGACGGTGACGTCGCCGTCATCACGCCGATCGGCGTCGACCACGTCGAGTACTTCGGCGGCGATCCGGCCAAGGCCGCGGTGGAGAAGGCCGGGATCATCAAGCCCGGCAGCGTCGCGGTCATCGCCGAGCAGAGCCCCGAGGTGCAGAAGATCCTGCTGGAACGCGCCGTCGAGGTCGACGCGAGCGTCGCCCGCGCGGGCAGCGAGTTCGGCGTCCTGGAACGCGAGGTCGCCGTCGGCGGGCAGATGCTGAAGCTGCAAGGCCTCGGCGGGGTCTACGACGAGATCTTCCTGCCCCTGCACGGCGCGCACCAGGCGGCCAACGCCGCGCTCGCGCTGGCCGCCGTCGAAGCATTCTTCGGCGCGGGCAAGGACAAGCAGCTGGTCGTCGAAGCCGTCCGCGAGGCCTTCGCCGAGGTGGAGACCCCGGGCAGGCTGGAGCGCGTCCGCGCCGCACCGACAGTGCTGCTCGACGCGGCCCACAACCCGCACGGCGCGAAGGCGCTCGCCACCACCGTCGCCGAGGAGTTCGCCTTCCGGCGCCTCGCCGCCGTGGTCGGCGTGATGGCCGAGAAGGACGCGCGGGGCATCCTGGACGCCCTCGAACCCGTCGTCACCGAGATCGTCGTCACCAAGAACTCGTCCCCGCGCGCGATGCCGCTCGACGAACTCAACGACATCGCCATCTCGATCTTCGGCGAAGACCGCGTCGTGGCCGAGCCCAGCCTGGACGCCGCGATCGAGACCGCCATCGGCCTCGTCGAGCAGAGCGACGACCCCGAGGAGCCCCTCGCGGGCGGAGGCGTGCTGGTCACCGGCTCGGTCGTCACCGCGGGCGAGGCCAGGACCCTGTTCGGTAAGGAGCCGGCGTGACCGACGAGACCCCGAAGCCGCCCGCCAAGGACCCGATGAAGTCCTTCCGCGGCGTGATGGCCGGTTCCCTGATCATGGAGGGCATCACCGTCGCGCTCGCGCTGCCGGTGGTGGCGAAACTCGGCGGCGGGGTCGGCTCGCTCACCGGCTGGTCGGTGATCGTGATCGCGGTCGCGCTGATCGTGCTGTGCGGTTTCCTGAAGAAGCCGTGGGCGGTGCCGGCGGTGCTCGCCCTGCAGGTCGCGCTGATCGCGTTCTTCGTCGCGCTGCCCGCCGTGGCGATCCTCGGGGTGATCTTCCTCGGGATCTGGCTGTGGCTGCTGTGGCTGCGGCGCGATGTGGCGCGGCGGATGGCGGCCGGGACCCTGCCGAGCCAGCAGCAACCTCAATAGGCCTGTCTTCGGACGTTGCGAAAGCCACTTTCGCAACGCCGCCGACCCACCAGACCGCGCCGACCCCCTTGACCGATGCGGTACCTGCGCTTACCCGTCTGATGGACACGACGGGCCACTTGCATGGGGCGGGCGGAGGGGAGGGGGGCTTAAG
>NZ_JBHXJK010000229.1:0-8379 GCF_042723255.1 Amycolatopsis thailandensis | reverse complement strand
CTTTCGGGACATCAAGCGTCCCGAAAGCGGCTTTCGCGACGTTGGGTCCTGCCAGGTGCATCGGCCTGTCTCGGTACGCTTCGGCATCGGCTGTCTCGGGACTTCGCTCACCCGCCCGACGCGACAATGGGTCCCCTCAAAACGGGTTCCAGCTGGGAATAATGTCCTTTGTGGACGGACGAGATCGCGATCAGCCACCGTGGTCGTCGCGATCAGGGAAGCTCAGGTCGACGTTCGCCGTACCGCGTCGCCTGCTCGAACATGTGGGCCGCGCGAAGCAGGTTCAGTTCACCTCGGTGCGGGCCGATGATCTGCAATCCCACCGGACTGCCATCGGCGGTAAAGCCCGCGGGGACGGAGATCGCCGGGCATCGGGTGGCCGAAATGGCGGAGGACGACCGCATCCAGTCGATGTAGTCGCGCATTTCGTGCCCGGCGACGGTTTCCGGGTATTCCCACTCGACAGGGAAGGGCGGCACCTGACTGACCGGAGCGAGCAGCAGATCGTATTTCGAAAAGAACTCCCGCGTCGAGGCGACGAGCCGGGTCTGGAGGAGATTGGCCATCGCCACCCGTTGCCCACCGAGTGTGGCACCGTACGCGATTTCGTCGGCGAGGGTCTTCTTGATCCGACCGGGATGGGCCTCGGCCAGCGCGCCGAGGTTCAGGTGGAAGATCCGGGCTCGCAGGGTCCGGAAGACCTCGTCCGCGTTCGTGAGGTCGGGCGTGGCCTCTTCGACCTCGCAGCCGAGGTCACCGAACACCTTCACCGCCGGTTCGAGGACCTGACTGACGGCGGGGTCGACCGGGAGCCCGCCGAGGTCGGGGGACCAGGCCACGCGCAGCCCGGTGAGGTCGGTGTCCAACGGTTCCGCGAACGGTTCGGACGGCTCCCGGAGGCTGAACGGGCTGTGGGGGTCGTAGCCGGCGATCACCGACAGCAGGAGCGCGACGTCCCCTACGGTGCGGGCCATCGGGCCGTGCACGGCGAGCCACGAGGCCGGGAGGCCGTCGGGTCCGCAGGGCACCCGGCCGGGGGACGGCCGCAACCCGACCACGTTGCAGAACGACGCGGGATTGCGCAACGAACCGCCCATGTCGTTGCCGTCGGCGAGCGGATGCAGTCCAGCGGCCAGTGCCGCGGCCGCCCCGCCGCTGCTGCCACCGGCGGACAGCGAAGGCCGGTACGGATTGCGAGTCGCCCCGAAGACCGGGTTCATCGTGTGCGAACCCGCGCCGAACTCGGGGATGTTCGTTTTCCCGAGCGTGATCACCCCCGCGGCGCGCATTCGTTCCACGATGGGCGAATGCGCGGTCGGGACGTTGTCCGCGAGCAGCGGTGAACCATAGGTGGTGCGCACGCCGGCGACGTCGTGATTGTCCTTGTGGGCAACCGGGATCCCGTGCAGTGGCCCGACTTCCTCGCCGTGGGCCAGCCGTTCATCGGCCTCGGCGGCGTCGGCGAGGGCCTGGTCCGCGGTCAGCGTGACTATCGCGTTGATCCCGGGATTGACCCGTTCGACGCGGTCGAGATGGGCTGTCACCACTTCCCGCGCGCTGACTTCACAGGTGCGTAGCCGCTTCGCCAGCTCCCTCGCGGGGAGGTGGCAGAGTTCGTCTTCGATCACGTCCTCCAACCAACTTGTGGGAATGGTCGAATTCTCGGCTGCGGTGACCAGGTCCGACAAGATCCGCACCGCGATCGCGGTGACGCCGCACGGGGTGCCGATGCTGGTGCGGGTCAAAGCCGCGCCGGTCTCGCCAGGACCGCCGGTACCGCGCTGGCGCGGCGCCCGGAGACGAGCTTTTGCTACCTGGTGACCGGGCAGGCGGAAGTGGTCGCGGAAGTGCGGTGCTCGCGGTCTACGTTTCGGGGGATCTCACCGCCACTTCCGGGCTGCACGAGGCCACCGCCGATCCGATCACCAGGTACTACCGGACCGTGCACGAGTGGCAGCCCGCGCTCCTGACCCCGGAGGAATCGGCCGAACTGCCGCAGCTGACCCCGCGGCCGCGGCACCCGGACGGCGACGCGCTCGCCCGGGACGAGCGCGTGCTGGTGCGGGCGCTGCGCGAAGACGGCAGGCGCACCCACGAGGAACGGAGTCGACCGTGCGGCGCCGGGTCGAGTCACTTCGCCGCGACGGGAGGATGTACATCCGCGCCGTGGTGGAACCCGCTCTGCTCGGCCTGCCGATCGAAGCCTTGCTGTGGATCCGCAGTCGTCCGTCCGATGTGGACGAACTCGGGCGGAAGCTGCTCGCTTCGCCGTATGTCCGTTACGCCGCGGCCACCATGGGGGAGTGTGCCGGCGTCCGAACTGCGGGACTGAGAACCGGTCACTTGATGCGCTCCAGCAGGACGACGGGGATCTGCCTGCCTGATGCTGCTTCGAACTCGGCGAACTTCGGGACAAGCGCCACCTCTTTCGCCCAGAGCCGCTCGCGTTCGGCGCCCTGTGCGAGCCGGGCCAGGGCCGACACCGTCTCCGTGCCTACCTCGACGGTGACCCGCGGGTTCGCCACGAGATTGTGGTACCAGACCGGATGCCGCGGGCTGCCGCCGTGGGTTCCGAAGACGGCCCAGTCGTCGCCGACCGGCTGGTAGAACAACGGGCTGATCCGTTCGCGGCCGGTCTTGGCCCCGAAGTGGTGCACCAGGATCAGCGGCATACCCCGTTCGTCGAATCCGGGGAACCGGGGCGGGACCGGGCGGCCCGCGGCGAAATCCTCTTCGCTGCTCCAGGACACGTAGCCGGCGTTCGCCCGGAATTCGGCGATGATCCGGTCGTTCCAGCCGGCTTTCGCGGTGGTGGTGGACGGGTCGGACATGGCATCCCCTTCGCTATCCGGAGCACTTGCTCCTCAACGTAACACAGAGCGGAGCAAGTGCTCCGCAAAAGGGGTAGGGTCTGCTCATGGCAGTGGCTGAACCGAAAAGCGCCCGACGGCGCGCGGACGCGATCCGCAACCAGGAGGCGATCGTCGAGGCAGCCACCGAAGTACTGGCCGAGCAGGGCACCGCGGTGGACGTCCGCGAGATCGCCCGCCGTAGCGGCGTGGGCATGGGCACCCTCTACCGGCACTTCCCGAAAAAGGAGGATCTCATCCGGACGGTCCTGCGTCGGGACTTCTCGAGGTGGGCGGAATCCGCGCGCCGGGCGGCGATCGGTGCCGAGGATCCCTGGGCGGCGCTCACCGACTTCTACGAGCAGGCTCTGACCGGCTACGCGCGCCACCGGGTGATCGTCGAGAACTTCGCGCTGACCTGGTCGGACCCCGATCTGGAGGGTATCCGGCAGCTCCGGCTCGTCATCGAAGAACTGCGCGCCGGCGCCGAGGATCTCCTGCGCGCCGGTGTGACCACCGAAGACCTGCTGCTCCTGCTGGTCTCATTGGGCCACGCCGTGCAGCTCACCGACGGGGGTCACCCGCTGATGTGGAACCGGCTGCTGCGCATCTCCCTCGACGGCCTGCGCGCCGACCATGGCGAACCGCTTCCCGGCGCTCACAGTTCACGCAGCAAGTAGCGCTGAAGCTTCCCGCTCGCGTTGCGTGGCAACGCCTCGATGAACCGGACGCGGCGCGGATACTTGTACGGCGCGGCAGTCGCTTTCGCGTGATCCTGGAGCGCCTGAGCGAACCGCGGGCCTTCTTCGACGCCGGGACGCGGCACGACGAACGCCGTCACGATCGAACCGCGGTCCGGGTCGGGCGTGCCGATCACCGCGCATTCCTCCACGTCCGGATGGGCGAGCAGGACTTCTTCGACCTCGGGGGCGGCGATGTTGTAGCCCGACGAGATGATCATGTCGTCGCTGCGCGCGACGAACCAGAAGTAGCCGTCCGCGTCCCGGACGTAGGTGTCGCCGGTGATGTTCCAGCCGTCGCGGACGTAGTCCCGCTGGCGCGGGTCTTCGAGGTACCGGCAGCCCGTGGGGCCTCGCACCGCGAGGAAACCGGGCGTTCCGTCGGGGACGGGCGAGCCGTCGATGTCGAGGACGGCGGCCCGGTAGCCGGGGACGACCTTCCCGGTCGCGCCCGGACGCGCGTCGTCGTCGGCGGCGGAGATGAACACGTGCAGCATTTCGGTGCTGCCGAGCCCGTCGATGAGCGGCCGCCCGACGACCTCCCGGTACCGCTCGGCCACGGGAGCGGGGAGCGACTCGCCCGCCGAGATCGCGCGGCGTACTCCGGCGAGGAGCCCTCCGTGGCCGGAGTTCAAGATGGCCCGGTACGCGGTCGGGGCGGTGAAGAGGACCGTGACGCCCTTGTCGGCGACGACGGCGGCGAGTTCCGCCGGAGTCGCGCGTTCGACCAGGAGCGTCGCCGCACCCGCTCGCAGGGGGAAGATCAGCAGCCCGCCGAGGCCGAAGGTGAAGGCGAGCGGCGGCGTGCCGCAGAAGAGATCGTCCGCGGCCGGTCGCACGACATGCCGGGAGAACGTGTCGGCGATCGCGAGCAGATCGCGGTGGAAGTGCATCGTCGCCTTGGGGGATCCCGTCGTGCCGGAGGTGAAGGCGAGCAGGGCGACGTCATCGGCCGCTGTCGGGACGTCGGCGAACGTCGCCGGATGCCGTTCCGCTCGGGCGGCGAGATCCGTTCCGTAGGACACGACGGGCAGATCCGGCGGGAGTTCGTCCAGGAGGCGTTCGTCGCAGACGGCGATCGCGGGCTTCGCGCGGCCGGCGATCTTGTCCAGTTCGGCCCGCCGCAGCATCGGCATGGTCGTGACGGCCACCGCGCCCGCCTTGAGGACGGCCAGCCACACCGCCGCGAGCCACGGGGTGTTGGTGCCCCGCAACAGAACCCGGTCGCCGGGGGCGACGCCGAAATCGGTGACCAGGACATGTGCGACCCGGTTGGCGCGGGCCAGGACTTCGCCGTAGGTCCACGTTTCGGCGGGTGAAGACAGACAGGGCCTGTCCGGGCCCAGCCGCTCGACGGTCTCGTCGAGCAGCGCGGTCGCGGCGTTCAGCCTGTCGGGATACCGCAGTTCCGGGAGGTCGAACACGAGCTGTGGCCACTGGTCGGCGGGCGGCAGCCGGTCGCGGCAGAACGGGTCGACGTGCGCGCTGGGAGAAAGGCTCATCGTCGCCGCTCCTCGATCCGGCCGGGCCCCCTCCCGCGAAGGTAGCACTTGTTACGACCGTCGAGAAGGCGCTATGTCCTGTCCGTGACGACAGTGCCGGACAGGATAGGGCGACGGCTCAGGCGACGACCTCGGTGACAGCGCGGCGCAGGGTCGTGCGCACGGTTTCCGCGTCGTCGAGGTTCCCGCCGTGCAGCGCGCCGTCGCGGAGCAGGACGAGGGTGCGCGCGGCGTGGTCGGGATCGGCGTGACCCGCGTCGCGAGCCAGGTCGCGCAGGACGCCGAAGAACCAATCCCGGTGGTCGTCGATGACCTGCCGGACCTGGTGTGCGGGATCGGGGTACTCGGCGGCGGCGTTGAGGAACTGGCAGCCGCGGAAGTCGTCGTCGAGCGTCCGGTCGCCGACGATGCCCAGCGCGCCGAGTAGCGCTTCGCGAGGAGGCTTTCCGCTGGTCACCGCGCCCACACCCGCGCGGATCTGCTCGCTCGTGGTGCTCAGGTACGCGGCGACGAGGTCGTCCTTGGTGGGGTAGTGGCGGTAGAAGGTCGCCCTGGTCACGGCCGCTTCGGAGACCAGGCGCTCCACTCCGACGGCGTGGATGCCCTCGGCGTAGAACAGCCGTGACGCTGTCTCGAGCAGCCGGATCTTCGGGTGGACGTCCCGGTCGACAGTCGGCATCTCTCAACTGTAGAGAAAGAACGGTCATTCCACTAGGTCGTCTTCGTCACGTTGCGGAAGGTGTTCCGGACGAGCATCGTTCAGGGAGAAAGACCGATCATTCTCTCTGACTCCGAGGAGCCACCATGAGCAACCAGAAGCCCACCATCGTCCTGGTCCACGGTGCTTTCGCCGACTCGTCCAGCTGGAACGGCGTCGTCCCGAAGCTGCGTGAGCAGGGCTACCGGGTGCTGGCCGCGTCGAACCCGCTGCGCGGGATCGAGTCCGACGCGGACTACGTCGCCGACGTCGTCAACGGAGTGGACGGCCCCGTGGTGCTGGCCGGGCACTCCTACGGCGGTGTGGTGATCAGCCGCGCGGCCACCACCGCGCCGAACGTCAAGGCGCTCGTCTACATCGCCGCTTTCCAGCCGGAAGCGGGGGAGAGCGTGTTCGAGCTGTCCGGCCGGTTCGAGGGAAGCAAGCTCGGCCCGGACACCACGAACGTCCTCGCCTCGCGGGGCGAGCTGTCGATCAAGCCCGAGAACTTCTCGGACGTGTTCGCGGCCGACGTTCCCGCGGAGACCGCCGACGTCATGGCCGTCACCCAGCGTCCGGTCACCGAGCGCGCGCTCGGCACCCCGTTCGACGGCGAGCCTGCCTGGAAGAACGTGCCGTCCTGGGCGTTGATCGCCGAGCAGGACCACGCGATCCCCGCCGCCGCGCAGGCGTTCATGTCCGAGCGCGCCGGTTCGGAGGTGACCAGGATCGACGCCTCGCACGCGGTCTCGGTCTCGCGGCCGGACGTCGTCGCGGAGGTCATCCTCGCGGCCGCCGCCAAGGTCGCTTGACCGCTTGACAGGTGATACCTCCCCGGAGAGACTGCAAAAGCGTTTTTGCAGTCTCTCCGGGGAGAACCACGTGAAGGTCTTGGTGCTGGATTCGAGCCCGCGTCGTGAGGGCAATTCCTGGGCGCTCGCCCAGGCGCTGGGCAAGGGGGCGGAGGAAGCCGGGCACACGGTCGGCTTCGTCCGCCTCTCCGATTTCGTCGAGTCGCCGCTGGGGGACTGCCGCGAATGCCGGCTGAGCGACCGGTCCTGCGGGATCGCGGACGACTACGAGCGGCTGCTGTTCGACCACGTGCTCCCGGCGGACGCGATCGTCTACGCGACACCGCTGCACTGGTACGGCATGACCGGGCGGCTCAAATCCTTCTTCGACCGCCTTTTCTGTTACACCTCCGGCAGTTCGCCGCATACCGCCGACGTCGTGCCGGGGCTGATGAACAAACGCGCCGCCGTGCTGATCTCCTGCGAAGAGAGCTATCGCGGCGCGACGCTCGGCCTCGAGGCCCAGTTCCAGGAACTCACCCGGTATCTGCGCCAGGACCTGGCCGGGATCGTCGTCGGGGTCGGCAACAGCCGGGGCGAGGTGGAGCGCGATCCGGCCCGGCCGCTGGAGGCCGCGGCGAACCTCGGACGTAGGCTGGGCGACGCCCACGTCACCGATTACCGGCTGGACACCGACCGGCCGAACCGCGTTTGGGGACCGCCCGTGGAGGTCTGAGTGCCGACGACCATCCGTGACGTCGCCGCCGCCGCGGGGGTCTCGATCACCACCGTCTCCCACGTGCTCAGCGGGCAGGGCCGGATTTCCGAGGAGACCCGGCAGCGCGTCGCGCGGGCGGCGGCCGAGCTCGGCTACCAGGCGAGCGTGCACGCCCAGCAGCTGGTCACCCGGCGCAGCCGCACCCTGGCGATCCAGCTCGCGAACTCGGTCGACGCGAGCAGCGCCTGCGCGCTCGTGCCCAACTCGGACTACTTCCTCGAAGTCCTCAACGGGGCCGCCGAGGCCGCGTCGAAGCGCTCGTACGCCCTGCTGCTGGCCCCGACGGACGCGGACCTCGACCGGCTGAACGCGTTCTCGGTCGACGGCGCCATCCTGGTGGATCCTCGTGGCGACGAGCCGTTCTTCGCTTCGGGCTGGTGCCGTGACCGGCCGCTGGTGACCGTCGGGCGCCCGATGGCGGCGCCGTGTCCCGTGCCGGTAGTCGTGGACAACGACCTGGTCGAGGCCGCCCGGCTGATGCTGGATCACCTGGCGGACAACGGTTACGCGCGACCGACGATGATCACCACCGACACCGGCCGTTCCTACGCGGCGGATCTGGTCGCGGGCTACACCGGCTGGGCGGAAGACCGGGGGCTGGAGCCGGTGGTGGTCGAGATCGACGAACCGCCGACCACCGAAGGCACGGCCGAGGCGCTGGGCAGGCTGCTCGACCAGCCAGTGTGCCCGGACGCGGTCTTCACGACGTCGGAGAATCTGGCGCTCGGCGTTCTGCACGAGGCACGCCGCCGGAGCATCGCGGTGCCCGGCGCGCTCGGGATCTGCAGCGCGGTCGACAGCGGTTCGCTCCGGCTGACGTCGCCGCAGGTGACCGGCATGTTCGTCCATCCTCGCGAGGTGGGCGGCCGCGCCGCCACGGCGTTGATGGACCTCGTCGAGGGCGTCGCCCGGGGCACCGAGCCGGTCCGGATCGAAGTGCCGGTGCGGCTGAACGCGCGCGAATCCACCGCCCGCTAGAACGCGTTTCGTCCTCTGGATGCGGTAGTTGCACGGGCAACTAC
>NZ_JBHXJK010000228.1:0-8414 GCF_042723255.1 Amycolatopsis thailandensis | reverse complement strand
TCCAAACACTTTTTGTATGTTTTTTTGTTTTTTTTTTTGGCTCCCCCAACGCTCCACACCTTCGCGCCCCTTCGAGTACTGCGCCGGAGACGAGTTGCCCAGCCTGGCGTGCCGGTCCGTGAAGGCCTCCTTGCCTACCTTCAAGGTAGGGAAGGAGGCCTTCACGGCAAGATTCAGGCCTGCACCTCGTTTGGTCACCTGCTGAGGACAGTTTTACCCTCAGCGCCAACGAGTCCCGGGTCCACACTGGCTTCTCCGTAACGAAAGAGGGAGCCCGTCATGACCGAGGACGTCCGGAACAAGGCGCCCGAGATGCCGCGCCAGCTCAAGACTGTCCGCGTCCTCCTGTGGATACAGGCGGTCCTCAATCTCCTCGCCAGCGCGCTCGTGACCGCCCTCGCGATCAACGAACTCGACCACGGCAACGAAGAAGCGGGGCTCGCTCTGGCGTTGGCGCTCCTCGGCTTCGCGGTCTCCCTCGTGCTGATCGCCTGCGCGATCAGGATCTCCCGCGGTTCGGCCTGGGTACGGCCCGCGGTGCTCGGCGTCGAAGGACTGTCCGTCGTCCTGGGGGTGATCGGCCTGATCAGCGGCGGGGCGGTCACCCAGCTGATCGGGATCGGCATCGCCATCGGCATCATCGTCGTCCTCAACAAACCCGAGGAACGCGCCTGGTTCACGCGCTGACGAGCTCGATCCGGTAGCGCACTTCGCACAGCGGGACGTCTTCGCCGGGCATGGTGTCGGTCTTCTCCGCCCCGTCCGGCGCCCATCCCGCCGCCGAGTAGAAGCGACGGGCGCGCTCATTCGAGTCGAGCACCCAGAGCGTCGCCTCGCGATGTCCCGAATCCCGCAGCGCGGCGACGGCGGTGTCGAGCATCAGCCTGCCCAGTCCCGTACCCCAGCGCGCCGGTTCGAGGTAGATCGCGCGCAGTTCCCCGCGTTCCCGGTCGACGGCGGTGAAGCCGAGGAGCGAGCCGTTCTCGACGAGGACCAGGACGTCGCGCCGGTTGACGGGATCGGCGAGGATCCGCTGCCAGCGCGCGGCCCGGCCCTCGACCGAGAGATCGCGCAGGTACAACTCCGGCAGCAGGCCCCGGTACGCCGACTGCCACGACCGGACGTTCACCTCGGCGATGGGCCAGGCGTCCTCGACGACCGCGGGGCGGATCGCGGGCATCGTCAGCCTTTCGCTTTACGGGCCGCGAAACCGGTCACGACGGCGAGCGAGAGCACCATCCCCAGCGCGATCCCCCAGCCCGCGCCGGTCACCCGCGAACTGCTCGGCAGCGCGTAGAACAGCATGCACACCATGACGATTCCGCCGCCCGCCACACCACCGTGGAAAGCGACCCCGAACGCGGCGGGCCGCAGGAACGCGCCGAGGACGGTCCCGATCAGGAGCGTCATCGCGACGACGAGGTAGATCGCGCCCTCGTCGGCCCGGCTCGACGAGTAGGCGAAGAGCTCGCCGGCCTCCACCACGAGACCGGCCACGCCACCGATCCCGGCCACGAGGGCCGCGAAAGTCAGTGCGCCCCGGGGTTTCCCCAGCCCGAGCCGGACGCTCCGGTCGCGTCGCACCGAAACCAGCGCCCAGGCGGCCGCGACGAGCAGGCAACCGCGGGCGAGCACGAGCACGACCGGACCGTACGGAACCACCGAGAGCATCGCCAGCCCGCACAGCAGCCCGGGGCCGACCGTCCGCCGCGTCCTCGGCGCGAACATCGCGATTCCCGCCCCGATCGCGAACACGATGAGCGGCGAGAGGGTCCAGCCACCGTCTTCGAAGAAGTCCTCCACGCTGCTGCTGACCTGGAACGCGATCACCACCAGGTACACCGCCGCCGCGAACGCGAACAGGCCGGCGGCGACGGCGAACGGGTCGGGCTTCAGGCTCGGAGCGGGCAGTTCGGCGGGCGGACGCGGCGCTTTGGGCGTCTCCGGAGCCGGGGCGAGCACGGGCTCGGGCGGCGGACTCGGCACGGGTCGCGGCTCTGTTCGCGGCTCTGTTCGCGGCTCCGGCACAGGCTGCGGCGCGGTTCGCGGTTCCGGCGCGGGCTGCGGTTCCGGTTCCCGGACGACCTGGCCCTCGACCCGGACGGCCACCTCGCCGGTCGGTCCGGTCACGGTGACCCGCCCGTCGAACGCCCCGATCTCCACCTGGTCCAGGCGGATTTCGGCCCCGCCGTCGACTTCGGTCACCCGCAGCCAGGAATGCGACGCGGTGAAACGGCAGGCCCGTGCGATCGGCGGCCCTTCCAGCCGGATCCGCGCCACCGGCCGCGATCCCCGGACGACCTCGCCGAACACCACCACCTCGGGCTCGGCGCGCACCAGCGCCTCCTGCCGCGCCAGGTCCGCGGCCTCGGCGACGTGCTGGATATCGGTCTGCGCCATCGCCGTGAGGACTTCGTGGGCGCCGATGGCGACGGAGAGGTTCTCGCTCGTCAGCCGTCGCTGGAGTTCCGTCACCGCGCCGAGGCGGGTGAACATGTTCGGATCCTCGCTCGCCGCGCGCAGGTCGGCCGGGACCGGCGACGGCTTGATCCGGCGCCGCCTGCTCCTGGCCAGGTACAGCTCGCCCTGCATCTCGATGTCCCGGCTGGGCGTCTGGTTTGGATTCCGCTCGCGGACGCTGTCGAAGAGGTAGTCGTAAAGCTCGCTGAGCGCGATCCAGCCGTCTTCGTCGCGATCCGCGTCCCCCGTGCGGAGCCCCTCGACCAGCGCCGACGTGAACACCGACGGCCGCGCGTGGTCGTCGGCGAGATGGTCGCCCTCGAAGGCGTACTCGATGGAGTTCGACGCGGTGATCACCGCGCGGCCCCGGCCACCGAGACCACCGCCCGGAAAAGCGTCGAGCACGTTGGCCTCGCCGGTGGCGCGCACCGCGACTCCTCGGCCGAAAGCGCCGCCGTAGCAGCAATCCAGCAGCAGGACGATGCTCCTCGACCGGCTCATCCGCATGCAGCGCTGGACGAAATCGGCGGGGACGGCACTCGACGCGAGCCGCTCCGGCCGGGTGTTGCGGGCGGCGAAGAACAGCTCCCCCGACTCGCTTTTCAAGCCGTGGCAAGAGAAATGCACCAGGACGACGTCGTCCGGCGCGCTGTCGGCGAACAGGTCCTCGACGCGGCTCGCGATGACGTGGGCGGTCTCGTCGCGCACCACCTGGACGTCGAAATCGCTGACGTCGCGGTCGGCGAGGACCGAGGCGAGCGCCTCCGCGTCGGCCGCCGGGGACCGCAGCGCGCTCAGCCCGGGGTTGTCGTACTCCCCGTTGGCGATGATCAAGGCCCGCCGCTGCCCGGTCATGGCGCCGAATGCCTGCTCAAGAAGAGGTCGACGAGCTTGTCCTGATCGGAGAGGCTCGCTTCGGACAGCTCCAGCACGTCGCCGTCGATCTCCAGCCGCACCGTCCGCTTCACCCTGCCACCGCGCGAAAGCCACTCCCGCGCGGCCGCCACCACCGAACGCAGGCCGTCGGCGGACTTCCCCAGTGTGACCAGCAGCCCGCCCGCCGTCGCCGCGTCGAAGCCGCGCGAGCCGGGCGGCGCCTCGCCGGCGGGCAGCGCCTTGACGTCGGCTAGCCCGCGTTCGATCAGTTCCCTTCGGAGATACCCGGCGAGCTGGTCGGCGCGCTCGGCGTCGGCCCCGTCCTCACCCAGCTGGACCCGCACCGCTGACGTCATCCCCGGCCTCCCTCGCCCGCACAAAACGAGGAAACGCCTACGCCCGTCCGGCGGCAAGGTCCGATCGGGCAGAGATGTTCACGTCAGCTTTTTTCCAGGTACTCCACACGATCTTCGTCGACGACGTCGGCGATCATGTGCGCCAGCCCCAGATAGTTCCCCAGGGCCGGGTCCTTCTCGACGATCTCCGACGAGCGGGCCCTCGCCTCGGCGATGACCTCCTCGTCCTGCAGCAGCGAAAGCAGTTTCAGGGTCGACTTCTTCCCCGACTGCGCGGCACCGAGGATGTCGCCCTCGCGGCGCAGTTCCAGGTCCATTCTGGACAGTTCGAAACCGTCCGTTGTGGACTCGACGGCGGCGAGCCGCTCGCGGGTGGTCGTCCCGTCCAGGGTTTCGGTGACCAGCAGGCACAACCCCGGCACGCTGCCCCGGCCGACCCGGCCGCGCAGCTGGTGCAGCTGGCTGATGCCGAACCGGTCGGCGTCCATGATCACCATCGCCGTCGCGTTCGGCACGTTCACGCCGACCTCGATCACGGTGGTCGCGACGAGCACGTCCAGCTCGCCCTTGGCGAACGCCTGCATCACGGCGTCCTTGTCGTCGGCGGGCATCCGGCCGTGCAGGGCCCCGATCTTCAGCCCCTTCAACGGTCCTTCGGCCAGCTCGGGCGCCACGTCGAGGACGGCGAGCGCCGGGCGTTTGTCGCCCTTGTCCGACGCCGGTTCGTCACCGATGCGCGGGCAGACGATGTACGCCTGGTGGCCCTTGCCGCATTCCTCGCGGACCCGCTGCCACGCCCTGTCCAGCCACGCGGGCCGCTCCGCGACCGGCACCACCGACGTCTTGATCGGCGACCGGCCGGCCGGCATCACGCGCAGCGCGGAGGTCTCCAGATCGCCGTACACGGTCATCGCGACCGTGCGCGGGATGGGCGTCGCCGTCATGACGAGCACGTGCGGGCTGGTGTCGTCGGAGCCGCGGGAGCGCAACGCGTCCCGCTGTTCGACACCGAAGCGGTGCTGCTCGTCGACCACGACCAGGCCGAGATCCGCGAAGGACACCGTGTCCTGGATGAGCGCGTGCGTGCCGACGACGATCCCGGCCTCGCCGCTGACCGTCTCCAGCAACGCCTTCTTGCGTTCCTTCGCGCCCATCGAACCGGTCAGCAGTGTCACGCGCGTCGCCTTCTCCGCGCCACCGAGCTGCCCCGCCTGCCCGAGGTCACCGAGCATTTCGCTCAGCGAGCGCGCGTGCTGCGCGGCGAGCACCTCCGTCGGCGCGAGCATCGCCGCCTGCCGCCCGGAATCGACGACCTGCAGCATGGCGCGCAGCGCGACCACCGTCTTACCGGAACCGACCTCGCCCTGAAGCAGCCGGTTCATCGGGTGCTCGGTGGAGAGGTCCCTGGCGATCTCCTCGCCGATCTCCTGCTGGCCCGAGGTCAGCTCGAACGGGAGCCGCTTGTCGAAGGCGTCGAGGATGCCGCCTTCGGTGTGCGGACAGGCCTTCGCGGGCCGGGAGACGAGGGAATGCCTGCGCTGCGCGAAAATCAGCTGCACCGCCATGGCTTCGTCCCATTTGAGCCGCCGCCGCGCGGAGTTCAGCGCGTCCCAGCCCGACGGCCGGTGGATGCCGCGCAGCGCGCTTTCCAGGCTGGGCAAGCCGTATTGGGCGAGCAGCTCCAGCGGCATCGGGTCCTCGTCGACCTCCAGCACGTCCAGCACCTGCCGCACGCTCTTGGCGATCACCCACGTCGGGATGCCCTGCGCCGCCGGGTACACCGGGATGATCTCGGCGAGGAAGTCGTCCAGCGCCTCGGCCTCCCTGTCGGCTTCGAACAGCTCGTACTCGGGATTCGCCAGCTGGAGGACGTCGCGGAAGGCGGTGACCTTGCCCGCGAAGAGCCCGTTCTTGCCGGGCACGAGTTCCTTTTCGCGCCAGGCCTGGTTGAAGAAGGTGCATTGCAGACGGCGTTTGCCGTCGGTGATCACCATTTCGAGCAAGGTGCCGCTGCGCGCCTTCATCCGGCGCTTGTTGACCCGCTCGATCCGCGCCATCACGGTCGCGTGCTCGCCGAGTTCGAGCCCGGCGATGTCGGTGAGCTGCCCGCGTTCGGCGTAGCGGCGGGGATAGTGGCGCAGGAGGTCGCTGACCGTCTCGATCTTGAGGCCCTTGGCGAGTGCCTTCGCCGTCGCCGCGCCCACGACCAGTTTCAGGTCCGCGCGCAGGTTGGTCATGCGGTCACTCCACCCCCATCAGCAGCACGGCGTCGGACTGGCCGCCGGCGTAACTCGTCACTTCGACCTCAGGATGTTCCACGCGGAGCCGGTCCGCCAGCTCGCCGGGCAGCCGGACCGGGACGTCGACGCCGGTCAGCACGGTGACCAGTTCGCCGCCGAGGGCCAGCATCCGGTTCAGCACGCCGACCGCCGCCGCGACCAGGCTCGTCTCCGAAGCGGGCGCGGGCTCGATCAGCACGACCTCGCCGTCGACCAGGCCGACGACGTCACCGGCCTGCGCCCGGCCCACCCAGGTTAGCGACTCCTCCTGCGCGATCCGCAGTTCGCCACGCCTGGTGGCGGCGGCCGCTTCGGCCATCGCGACCACGTCGTCGTTGGTGCGGCGGTCCTTGTCGTGGACGGCCAGCGCGGCGAGCACCTGGACGGGTGAAACGCACGGGATGACGACGACGTCGCGGTCCGCGGCCATCGCGTGCCCGGCCGCCGCGTCGGCCGCCGCGGTCAGCTGATGGCCGCCGGGGAGGACGGTGACGTGGTGCCCGGCGGCCTCGTTGATCAGGCCGAGCATCTCCTCGACCGTCGGTTCGCTCCCTTGCGGGACCGAAAGCACCGCGACGCCTTCCGCGCGGAGGAGTTCGGCCAGGTGCCCGCCGTGGACCACGGCGACGACCGACCGGTCGAGGCCGCCGCCGACCTCGACCGGCGTGGGTGTGATCAGCGGCTCGACCCGGACCTTGCGCGGGCGGCCGAGCTCGATCCCGGCCTCCAGCGCCGCGCCGATGTCCGCGCAGTGCACGTGGACGGCGTACGCGCCGGCGCCGTCACCGGCGACCGTGACGCTGTCGCCGAGGCCGCTGAGGGTCTTGCGCAACGCGGGCAGGCTGCCTTCGTCGACGCCGTCGAGCAGGTACATGACCTCCCAGGCCGTCGGCGCGTCGATCGTGTGATGGTGGTGCGCTTCGAGCGGGTGCTCCGGCTCGGTGACGCCGCCGGAGATCACGCCGGACAGGGCGTCGAGGACCGCGACCAGTCCGCGCGCGCCCGCGTCGACCACCCCGGCCACGGCCAGGACCGGCAGCTGCTTAGGGGTCTCTTCAAGCGCTTCGGCCGCGACGCTCGCCGCCGTGGCGGCCACCTCTTCGAGCGATCCCGTCGCGTCGCGGACTGTCGCGGCGACGGTGTGGAGCACGGTCAGGATGGTCCCGGCGACCGGGCGGCTCACGGCGCCCGTGGCCGCCCTGTCCGCGCGGCCGAGCGCCTCCGCGAGACCGGGTCCGTCGAGGTCCCTGGCGGCCGCCGACTCGGCGATCCCGCGCACGACCTGCGACATGATCACCCCGGAGTTGCCCTTGGCCGCCGCGACCGCGCCCTTGGCGAACGCCGCCAGCGCCTCGGCGGTCGTCGCGGGCTCGGCCTCCGCCAGCACGTCGCGGGCCGCGGTCATGGTGAACAGCAGGTTGGAGCCGGTGTCGGAGTCGGCGACCGGGTAGACGTTGATGCCGTCGATCGCCGGCCGCAGCACCGCCAGGCTGTGCACACAGGCCGCCGACCAAGCCGACACCGCCGTCACGTCGAGCACCCGCACCCCGTAACCTCCTAGCTGTTCCAGCGAGGGTATCGACCCGGTGCCGGAGGGCTCTGAGCCACTGGTTACTATGGTCGAGTTGCCCAGCATGCTGGGCGCATCATTCTTTGTCCCAGATCCAGAGGAGTTCGACGTGGCTGCCGTGTGCGACGTCTGTGGCAAGGGACCGGGCTTTGGCAAGTCGGTCTCGCACTCCCACCGGCGTACCAACCGCCGGTGGAACCCGAACATCCAGACCGTTCACGCCAAGATCGGTCTGTCCCAGCGCAAGCGCCTGAACGCCTGCACCTCGTGCATCAAGGCGGGCAAGGTCGTTCGCGGCTGAGCCGGGTTTTTGGGGAATGGCGGGCGCTCTTCGGAGCACCCGCCATTTTTTTATGCGCGGTTCTCGCGTGGAGGCTTTCGTGTGACTGGAGGGACGGCGCGTGTGCTCCGACGGACGACACGCGTGATGGGCGGGACGACACACGCGTGCGGGCAGGCCCTCGCCGCGAGTCGTCCGTCGGATCACGCGTGTCGTCCCTCCAGTCACACGAAACCGCCCGGCAGTAGGTACCTGAGACACTCATGGCTCCGACCCGAATCGCCACTCAGGACCACCTGGACCGAAGCCTCGACCGCACTGTCCGTGAAGGCCTCCTTCCCTACTCTCAAGGTAGGGAAGGAGGCCTTCACGGACTTTCGCCTCGCCCCGGGAGTCACACCGGCCACTGCTGTCACGCCAGGCGTCCCCCAAAGTCCGTGAAGGCCTCCTTGAGGGACTCTGGGTCCCTCAAGGAGGCCTTCATGGACAGCGGCATCGCCACAGGAGCCACACCAGCCACGTCGGTCACTGCTGTCACGCGCGCGTTCTCCGGAAGTACATGATGGCCCCCTTCCTTGCGCCTAGCGCAAGGA
>NZ_JBHXJK010000227.1:0-8587 GCF_042723255.1 Amycolatopsis thailandensis | reverse complement strand
CGAAAGTGGCTTTCGCAACGCACTACCGCCGGGGCCACACCCGGCGGAAGGCGATGATCCACACCAGGCCGTGAAGGCCTCCTTCCCTACCCTCAAAGTAGGGAAGGAGGCCTTCACGGACTTCGCCACCCGACCTGGCACCGCCGACTTTCGACCCTGCAGAACCCGAAACCCAGGAGGCTCACGACCACCCCCGGCCCGGCGCGCGAGGTTCACTTCTTCTCCTTGAGGTCACCCGCCCGGACGCCGACGAGGAGGACGACCACCGCGAGCAGCACGATCCCGCTGCTGATCTGCAGCCCGAGGGCGAGACTCCCGGTCGCGGACTGGATGAATCCGAGCAGCGAAGGCGACGCGGCGGCCGCGAAGGAGCCCATGGAGGTCACGACGGCGATTCCGGTCGCGGCCGCGCGGTCCGAAAGATAGATCGACGGAATCGAATAGAACACCGTCAAACCCGAGTAGTGCGCCGCCGCCAGGACGGCCAGCAGCACCACGACCGCGAAGACGTTGCCGTGGGAGAGGGAGATCGCGAACATCGCGAGAGCCGCGACGATCCACGCGGTGGCGGCGTGCCAGCGCCGTTCGAGGGTGCGGTCGGAATGCCGTCCGACGATCAGCATGGCGACGATCCCCGCCAGCGGCGGCACGGCGGAGAACAGGCCGAGGTTCAGCACGTCCCCCACCCCGGCGTCGGCGATGATCCTGGGCGCCCAGAAGGAAACCGCGTTCGCGAGGGTGTACGCGCCGCACGCGCACAGCCCGAGGATCCAGACCTTCGGGTCGCTCAGCGCCTCGCGAAGCCCGACGTGGGTCCGCGTACCGCCCGCGCCGCCCTTCAGCCGCTGATCGGCGTCCAGGTCTGCGCGGACCGCGGCCTTCTGCGCGGGAGTCAGCCACCGGACCTGCTCGGGCTCGTCGGCGAGGCAGAACAGCACGACGAGGGCGAGCAGGATCGGCGGGATCCCCTCGACGAGGAACAACCATTGCCAGTCCGCGAGGCCCCCGACCCCGCCGAGGCCGTGCATGATGCCGCCGGAGACCAGCGAGCCCACGATCCCGGAAACCGGCACCCCGATGAAGAAGATCGCGGTCATGCGGGTCCGGCGGGCCGACGGGAACCAGCGCGAAAGGTAGAACAGCGCTCCGGGGAAGAACCCGGCCTCGGCGACGCCGAGCAGGAACCTCGCCACGTAGAAGGTGTACTCGTCCTGGACGAACATCGTCGCCACGGTCACGACACCCCACGAGGCCATGATCCGCACCAGGGACTTCCGCGCGCCGATCCGGGCCATCAGCGCGTTGCTCGGGACCTCGAAGAGGATGAACCCGACGAAGAACACCGTCACGCCGAGGCCGTAGACCGCGGGGCCGAAGCCGAGATCGCGTTTGAGACCCTCCTGCGCGATCCCGATGTTCGTCCGGTCGATGAAGCTGACGATGTAGCAGATCACCAGTAGGGGCATGATCCGCAGCGCGATCGCCCGGTAGGTGGCCGGCCGGTCGACCGGCACGACGGACTGCTCAGTGGCTGGACTGGGATCGGCCACGGTCTTCGACTCCCTTGTCGGCGGCGGGGACCAGGCGAGCATGAGCCCTCATGTTGATAGTGTCAACACTTTGGTCTCGATGGGTAGGATGCCCGGCATGACCGAACGGCCGGACGGACACGAGCTCGTCCCGATCTCCCAGCTGCTCTCCTACCGACTCTCCCGCACGTCGGCCGCCCTGTCGCGTTCGGCGGCGTTGCGCTACCGCCGGGAGTTCGACGTGAGCCTCGGCGAATGGCGGGCCATCGCCCTCATCGCCGCCGACCCGACCCTCACGCTCAACCGGCTCGCCCGCCGGGCCGGCCTGGACAAAGCGCAGATGAGCAGGGTCGTTGCGAAGCTGGTCGAGCGCGGTTTGGTGAACCGCACGGCAGCGTCGGGCCGCACCTCCCGCCTCGCGCTGACCGAGGACGGGCTCACCGTGTACCGCGGCCTCATCGTCGCGGCGAACGAGCGCGACGCCGCCTTCCTCGGCCTCCTGACCTCCGCCGAGACCGAAATCCTCGAACGCGCCCTGGACAAACTCGCCGACGCCGCGCTCGTCGTCGAACAGGAGGAGCGCGAGCGTGACACGAAACCCTAAGTGTTGACATTATCAACTGTCGGCGGGTAGTTCTGGAGTCACCGGAGGAGGTGACTCGATGACCGACGGGGTCACGATTTGTGAGTGCTTCGCCAGGGACGGGCTGCAACACGAGCCCGCGTTCGTGCCCACCGCGACCAAGGTCGCCCTGCTGGAAGGTTTCGTGCGCGCGGGGTTCACCCGCGTCGAAGCGACGAGCTACAGCCACCCGGAGCGGGTCCCGGCGTTCGCCGACGCGAGCGAGGTGCTCGCTTCCCTCGGCCACCGGCCGGGCGTGGCCTTCAAGGCGACGTGCCCCAACCCCCGCGCCGTGTCGCGCGCGCTGGCCGACCTCGATCGCGGCGCCGGGGCTCAAGAGCTGAGCCTGCTGGTCTCGGCCAGCGAGAGCCACACCGAACGGAATCTGCGCACCACGCGCGCCGCCCAATGGGAGCGGGTCGCGGAGATGATCAGGTTGGCGGACAAGCGTTTCCGCCTGATCGGCGTGGTGTCGGTCGCGTTCGGCTGTCCCTTCGAGGGCGCTGTCGACCCGGGCCGGGTCGCCGAGGACGTCGCGCGGTTCGCCGACCTCGGCGCCGACGCGGTCACCCTGGGCGACACCACCGGGGTGGCGACGCCGAAGACCGTGGCCGCCCTGTTCGAGCGGCTCGGCAAGGCCCATCCCGGGCTTCCGCTGATCGCGCACTTCCACAATTCGCGGGGCGCGGGCATCGCCAACGCGGTGGCCGCGCTGGACGCGGGCTGCCGCCATTTCGACAGCGCGATGGGCGGGGTCGGCGGCCATCCGGCGTCGATCGGCTACGGCGCCGGGCTGACCGGGAACGTCTGCACCGAAGACCTCGTCGATCTCTTCCACGCGATGGGTGTCCGAACAGGACTGGACCCCGACGCGCTCGCCGAGTCGTCCGCCGCCTGTGAGAAAGCACTCGGCCGCCCGCTGCACAGCATGGTCGCGCGAGCCGGTTTCGCCCGCACACAAGGAGAAAGCCGACGATGAGCCTGCTCACCGAGGACCGCGGCCAGGTCCGGATCCTCACTCTCGACCGGCCAGCCAAGCTCAACGCGCTCGACACCGCCCTCACCCGGGCGTTGCGGGACGCGCTCGACGACGCCGATCTCGATCCCGGTGTCCGCGCCGTGGTGCTCACCGGCAACGGCCGCGGATTCTGCGCGGGCGCGGACCTTTCCGAGTTCTCCGGCCTCACCCCGGACAACCCCGGCGCGGTGCTGGAGCGAGCGGCGCTGACCGCCGCGCTGCAGACCCGGATGCAGCGGATGGGCACCCCGGTCGTCGCGGCCGTCCGCGGCGCGGCGGTCGGCGGCGGCGCGGGTCTCGCGATCGGCGCCGACATGGTCGTCGCGGGTACCGACCTGCGCTTCGGCTACCCGGAACTGCGTCACTCCCTCGTCCCGGCCCTGGTGATGACCGGCCTGGTGCGGCACCTGGGCCGCAAACTCGCCTTCGAGCTGATCAGCACCGGCAGACTGCTCACCGCGGCCGAAGCGTTCGAACACGGCCTGGTCAACCGGGTGGTCGAGGCGGAGGACGTCCTCCCCGCCGCGCTGGAGATCGCCACCGGATGGGCGGCGGTGGAACCACGGGCCCTGAGCGCCGCCAAGGACCTGTTCTACCGGGTCGCCGACCTGCCGACCGAAGCCGCCATGCGCGCCGGACAGGACGTCAACGCTCTGATGCGGGGGTTCCGCAAGTGACACCGCCACTCGAAGGCATCACCGTGCTCGACTTCTCCCGGGTGCTGGCGGCTCCGATGGCCACGCAGATCCTCGGCGAACTGGGCGCGACGGTGATCAAGGTCGAACGTCCGGGGTCCGGCGACGAGACCCGCGGCTTCGAACCCCGGCTCCCCGCCGGGGAAAGCGCGTACTTCTTCGCCGTCAACCGGGGAAAACGCTCGGTGACCCTCGATCTGAAGGACACGCGCGGCCGCGACGCCGCCCGACGGCTCGCCGCCCGGGCCGACGTCGTCGTGGAGAACTTCCTGCCCGGCACCATGGACCGGCTCGGCCTCGGCTACGACGAACTGGCCGAGGGCAACCCCGGCCTGGTGTACGTGTCCGCCACCGGGTTCGGGCAGACCGGCCCGGACCGCTCCCGCAAGGGTTACGACACCGTCTTCCAGGCCCTGTCCGGGATCATGGCGATGACCGGCGAACCGGACGGCCCGCCGGTCAAGACCGGTGTCCCGGTGGCGGATCTGACCTCGGGGCTCTGGGTGGTCATCGCCGCGCTGACCGGGCTGGCCGGCCGGAGCGCGACCGGGCGCGGGCGCCACCTGGACGTGTCCATGATGGACGTCCAGCTCAGCCTGCACGCGCTGAACGCCGCCCGGCTGTTCGCCCTCGACGAGGATCCGGCGCGGACCGGCAGCCAGCATCCCGGTCGCGTCCCGTCGGCCGCCTTCGAGGCCTCGGACGGGCGCTGGGTCCACATCAGCTGCAGCGACCAGCACTGGGACCCGCTGTGCCGGGTGCTCCGCCTCGACGAACTCGGTTCCGACGCCGCGCTCCGCCACAACGCCGGGCGGGTCGCCCACCGGGACCGGGTGATGAGCGCGCTGCGCGAGGCGATCGGCGGCCGCGAAAGCGGTCGGCTGGTCGAGGAGCTGCGGGCGGCCGACGTACCGGTGGGCGAGGTACGCGGCGTCCGCGACGCCTTGGCCGATCCGCACGCGCGGGCGCGTGGTGTCGTCGGTGCCTTCTCGCATCCCACCGAGGGCACGTTTTCCGCGATCCGAACCCCGTTGCGGGACACCGGGGCGGAGCCCCACGACCTGGCGAGCCCGCCGTTGCTGGGCGCCGACACCGAGACCGTGCTCGCGGAAGCGGGCTTCGCCCCGGCCGAGATCGACGCGCTGTGCCGTGAAGGAGTGATCTGAGTGGACGAGCGGATCCGGCTCGACGTCTCCGACGGGATCGCCCGGGTACAGCTGGCCCGCCCGGATGCCCGCAACGCCGTGGACCTGCCTCTGTGCCTTCGGCTGCGTGAGGTGTTCGACGAGATCGACGCCGACGAGTCGGTCCGCGTCGTCCTGCTCTCCGGGCAGGGGCCGGTGTTCTGCGCCGGCGCCGACCTCAAGGAACGCGCCGGCAAGGACGCGTCGTGGGTACGCCGCCGTCGAACGGCCTCGTTCGCCGCCTACGCCGCGATCGCGGCCTGCCGTCGTCCAGTGGTGGCGCTGGTGCACGGGGCCGTCGTCGGCTCGGGTGGCGAGATCACCCTCGCCGCCGATTTCGCCATCGCCGCCGAGGGCACCACGTTCCGGTTTCCCGAGCCGCACTGGGGCACGATCGGGGCCACCCAACGGCTGCCGAGGGCGATCGGACCGCGCCGCGCCAAGGAACTGCTGTTCACCAATCGCCCCGTCTGCGCCGAGGAAGCCCGGGATCTCGGGTTGGTCGTCCGCGTCGTTCCCCCGGCGGAGCTGGCCGACGTCGGGGACGCCACGGCGCGGGACATCACCAAGGCCCCGCCGGGGGCCATCGCGCTGACCAAACGCGCGGTGGATCTCGGCACCGAAACCGATCTCGACCGCGGCATCCGCATCGAAATGGCCGCGATCGAGCAGAATCTGGGTACCGGCGACTGGCGTGAGGGCATCGACCGCTTCTCGGCCACCGGCAAGGAGGCAGAGTGATGGACCCGCGCACCGCCTGCCCGCTCACGGCGCACGAGGCGCTGGAGCGCGCCGCGCTGACGGCGCCGGACGTCGAGGCCGTCGTCACCGCCGAATCCCGCGTCACCTACGGCGAACTCGCCCGGAACGTCGCGCGGATCAGGGCCGCGCTCGCGGCGCACGGCGTCGGGCGGGGCGACCGCGTCGGCGTCTGCCTCGGCAACGGTCCCGACTGGGTCGCCCTGTTCGTCGCGATCGGCTCGCTCGGCGCCGTCACCGTTCCCGTCAACACCCGGTGCACCGCCGGTGAAGTGCGGTACATGCTGGCCAAGGCGAAGGTGTCCACGCTCTTCGTCGCGGACCGCGTGCTTCGCGTCGACTTCGTCGCGATGCTGCGCGAACTGGGTCTCGACTCCGACGGACGCTGCGCGTCGTTGCCCGACCTGACCTCCGTGGTGGTGCTGGGCGCCGACGTGCCGGACGGCGTGCTGCCCTGGACCGCGTTCCTCGCCGCCGCCGGTGACGACGTCCCGGCCACCGCGGAACCGGACGACATCCTGCTCGTGCAGTACACCTCGGGGACGACGGCCCGGCCGAAAGGTGTCCTGCTCACCCATCGGAACATGTGCGCGAACGCGTACTTTTCCGGTGCCCGGATAGGGTTCCGCCCCGCCGACCGCTTCCTCAGCGCCCGCCCGTTCTTCCATGTCGCCGGGAGCACCTTGTCGGTGCTCTCGAGCCTGCAGCACGCCATCACCCTGGTGGCCATGGCCAAATTCGAGGCTTCCGAGGCCTTGCGGCTCTTGGAAAAGGAGCGCTGCACCCATTTTTCGGGCAACGACACCATCGCGATGATGTTGCTGAACCACCCTGACCGCGCGACGCGCCAAGTCCACCTGCGCGGCGCCTGGGTCGCGGCGTCGCCGACGGTGATCCGGCGGGTGATCGACGAACTCGGCGCCCGCGAATGCGTCGCGGGATACGGCCTGTCCGAAGCGTCGCCGAACGTCGCGCAGTCGTGCTGGTGGGAACCCGAGGAGCTCCGGGCCTCCGGCGCGATGGCCGTCGAACCCGGGGTGGAGGTCCGCGTCCGCGCGCTCGACGGCGATCACGACTGCGCGCCGGGCACCCCGGGCGCGATCCTCGTCCGCGGCTGGAACGTCATGCGGGGCTACCTCGACGATCCCGCGCAGACCGCCGCCGCGATCGACGCGGACGGCTGGCTGTCCACCGGGGACGTCGGCCTGCTCGACGATTCCGGCAGGCTCCACTTCATCGGGCGCACCAAGGACATCATCCGAGTCGGCGGGGAGAACGTCGCCCCCGCCGACGTCGAAGACGTGCTGCACAGCCATGTCGCGGTCCGGCAGGCCGCCGTGGTCGGGGTGCCGCACGAGCGGCTGGTCGAGGTGCCGTTCGCTTTCGTGGTGCTGCGTGAACCCGGCGCGGTCACCGAGGAAGAGCTCCTGCGGTGGGCTAAGGCCAACATGGCGGGTTTCAAGGTGCCCCACCATCTCCGGATCGTCGACGGCTTCGAAGGCATCGGCATGACCGCGAGTTCGAAGGTGCGCAAGAACCAGCTCGCGGAACACGCCCGCACCCTGCTCGGGCCCGTCCGATGAGGCGGATCGCGACCCCGGTCACCACCCTGCTGGACATCGATCTGCCGATCGTGCAGGCCGGGATGTCGTGGGCGTCGTCGTGCTCGGCCCTGCCGCTGGCGGTGAGCAACGCCGGCGGGCTCGGCGTCGTCGCCGCCGGGCCGATGCGGCTGCCGGACCTGGCCCGCACCCTCGACGAGATGGCCGAGGGCACCGAGTCACCCTGGGCGGTGAACCTGCCGCTGTACCGGGCGGGCGCCGAGGACGTGATCGACCTGCTGATCGAGCGCCGCCCGCCGGTCCTGATCGCGTCACAGGGCGGGCCGCGGCGCTATCTCGACCGCTTCCACGACGTCGGGACGACCTGCCTGCACGTGGTCGCCGGAACCGAGCACGCGAAGAAGGCCGTCGACGCCGGTGTCGACGGGCTCGTCGTGGTCGGCGCCGAGGCGGGCGGGCATCCGCCGCCCGGTCTCGTCACGACGCTGATCCTCACCCGCGCCGTCGCCACCGCGGTGCCGGACACCCCGATCGTCGCGTCCGGCGGTCTCGCCGACGGCGCGGGCCTGGCCGCAATGCTCGCGCTCGGCGCGGGAGCCGCGCAATTCGGCACCCGCTTCCTCGCCAGCGCCGAAGCCACCGTCCACCCGGACTACAAGGCCGCCGTGGTCGCCGCCGGGATCGAGTCGACCCGCACGGTCGGCCGGGACCTCGGCCTGATCCGTGCGCTGGCCAACGACTTCACCGACCGGATGACCGAACTCGAGAACTCCGCGGCCGACCTCGAACGGCGTCGCGACGCGTTCACGGCCTCCTCGCTCCGGGACGCCGCGCTCGACGGGGACCTGAAGAACGGCAAGGTCGAAGCGGGTCAGTCGGCCGGGCTGGTGACCGACGTCCTGCCCGCGGCCGACATCGTGCGGCGGATCGCCGAGGAGTACGAGGCCGCGGTCGCGCGGCTGCGCTCTTGACGCGGGGACTCGTCAGAGGTGTCCGCTTGCGCGGAACTCACGTGATCAGAAACGGATCTCGCGTGCTTGGAGGCGGAACTCGCGAGATCCGTCTCCAAGCACGCGAGATCCGTCTCCAAGCACGCGAGATCCGTCTCCAAGCACGCGAGTTCGGCGTCTGATCACACGAGCCCACGCCCTGCCTGGGCCCGCGAACCCGCTTCGCCACCACCGCGGCCCTCTGGCTGAGTACATGAAGGCCCCCTTC
>NZ_JBHXJK010000226.1:0-8747 GCF_042723255.1 Amycolatopsis thailandensis | reverse complement strand
CACCTAATGTCCCGAAAGCGGCTTTCGCGACGTCGAGTCCTGCCGGAGCGCCTCAGCGACTCGGCGGTGTTGCGAAAGCCACTTCCGCAACGTTGAAGGTTGCGAAAGCCACTTTCACAACATCCCAAGTAGACGCGCCGGCAAGCGAACAGGACACCTACGCCCTTCCCCCTCGATACCCCAAGTCGCCACGCCCGACCATCCCCGGCACCACCCGCCTCACCTGTACCGCGCCGAACGCCAGGGCAGTGTGCCCCGAGCGCCACGCTCGAGACGGTGAGCGTCCCAAGCGTGGCGCACGGGACACACTCACCCGCCTGCCACGCCACCTTCTGACAAATCCCCGGCTACCCGGACCGGCCACCCGCCCGGGTTGCCCTGCTCACCCCGGCTTGCATGGTCATACACTCTTATGCATATACTTCCATCATGTCCAAGGTACTCACCTCTCTGCCTGTCGGCGAACGCGTCGGGATCGCCTTCTCCGGCGGCCTCGACACCTCCGTAGCGGTCGCGTGGATGCGCGAGAAGGGTGCAGTGCCGTGCACCTACACCGCTGACATCGGCCAGTACGACGAACCCGACATCGAGTCGGTCCCGGGCCGGGCGAAGGCCTACGGCGCCGAGATCGCGCGGGCCGTCGACTGCAAGGCCGCGCTGGTCGAGGAAGGGCTCGCGGCGCTGGCCTGCGGCGCCTTCCACATCCGCAACGGCGGCCGCACCTACTTCAACACGACCCCGCTCGGCCGCGCGGTCACCGGCACGCTGCTGGTGCGCGCGATGCTCGAGGACGACGTCCAGATCTGGGGCGACGGCTCCACCTTCAAGGGCAACGACATCGAGCGGTTCTACCGCTACGGCCTGCTCGCGAACCCGTCCCTGCGGATCTACAAGCCGTGGCTGGACGCCGCGTTCGTCAGCGAGCTCGGCGGCCGCAAGGAGATGTCCGAGTGGCTGCAGGCCCACGGCCTGCCGTATCGGGACAGCACCGAGAAGGCCTACTCCACGGACGCGAACATCTGGGGCGCGACCCACGAGGCCAAGTCGCTCGAACACCTCGACACCGGGATCGAGATCGTCAACCCGATCATGGGCGTCCGGTTCTGGGACCCCGAGGTCGAGATCGCGCCGGAAGACGTCACGATCGGCTTCGAGCAGGGCCGCCCGGTGACGATCAACGGCAAGGAGTTCGCCACCGCGGTCGACCTGGTCCTGGAGGCCAACGCCATCGGCGGGCGGCACGGGCTCGGCATGTCCGACCAGATCGAGAACCGGATCATCGAGGCCAAGAGCCGCGGGATCTACGAAGCGCCGGGCATGGCGCTGCTGCACGCGGCGTACGAGCGGCTCGTCAACGCGATCCACAACGAGGACACCCTCGCCAGCTACCACAACGAGGGCCGCCGTCTCGGCAGGCTCATGTACGAAGGCCGCTGGCTGGACCCGCAGGCGATGATGCTGCGCGAGTCGCTGCAGCGGTGGGTCGGCGCGGCCGTCACCGGCGAGGTCACGCTGCGGCTGCGGCGCGGCGAGGACTACTCGATCATCGACACCTCCGGCCCGTTCTTCAGCTACCACCCGGACAAGCTGTCGATGGAGCGCACCGAGGACTCGGCGTTCGGCCCGGTGGACCGGATCGGCCAGCTCACCATGCGCAACCTCGACATCGCCGACTCGCGCGCCAAGCTCGAGCAGTACGCCGGGCTGGGCATGGTCGGCGGCGGGCACCCGACGCTGATCGGCGCCGCGCAGGCCGCGTCGACCGGGCTGATCGGGGCGATGGACGCGGGCGGCGCGCAGGTGATCGCCTCACGCGGCAAGGCTTCGGGCGACGACGAACTGCTCGACCACGCCGCGATCGAATACGGCACGGACTGAATCGACACGGCCTCAATCAACACGGACCGACCCGAACAAGCGGGACGCGAAAGCGCCGGGCGCGCGGCATCGAAGCCGTTCGCCCGGCGCTGTTTCCTTTGTCCGGCCGGATCACTTGCCGCCGAGCTTCGACCGCCGCTCCGAAAGTTCGTCGACCAGCCGGGTGATCTCGACCTGCCCGATCGCTTCGGCCAGCACCGAAACCGACGCGATGCTCTCGATCCGGTACTGGACCGGGACCCCGCCCGAGGCCCGCGACCGGGCTTCGGCGTCGGCCTTCTTCTCCGCCTCGACCGCCGAGAACACGCCACCGGCCTCGCTGTTGACGCAACTGATCGAGCCCGCGCCGTTCAGCGACAGGGTCGCCGTGTTCCGGCAACTGCCCGCCGGGCGGCCGCCGATGGTCACGTTCGCGGTCATCGTGGCGTTGACCTGGCCGGTGACCTTCCCGCCGCTGTTCGCCGACGCGGTGTTCGACACGTTCGCGGTCACCGTGCAGCCCGCGGCGCCGCAGGCGACCGTGGCCGCGCCGTCCAGGTCGAACCGCACACCGGTGTCGACGGCGCCGGACAGCTTCTTGGTGTTCGACATCAGGTCTTCGTAGACGGCGACGGCCTCCTCCGGCGACAAAGCGTCCACATCGGACTCCCCGAGGCTCGCTCCCGACGGCATCGGCGGCCGCGAGCCCGCGTCGGGGATCGTCGGAACCCGTGGGACGGAAGGCATTCCGCCGGGCATCTTCACGGAGTAGCGGAGGAGCCGGTGCGGCGCCTCTTTCGAGACGTACAGATCGCCGGCGGGTGTGCTCGCCTTGAGCGCCGGGACGTCCCGGACGGTCTCGTTCTGGTCGCCGGGGATGTCGTCCGCCCGCTCCAGCGCCTCGCGAAGGCGGGCGGCGAGTTTCTCCGGGGACTCGAACTGCTGCAGCACCGGGCCGAACAGCGCGTCCTCGCCGGTGATCCAGCGGTCCTTGAGCCCCTCGGTCTCGGACGAATCCCCTCGCGCGCCGGGCAGCAGACCGTCGGGCGCCTTGAAGTAGACCTTGGCGCCGACGACCAGGATCTCGATCTTCTTGCCCTGGAAGGACATCGTCCCGGAAGTCTCGCCGTAAGCGGTGGTCTTGACGTCCGTCGTGATCATCCCGCCGACCGAAGAGGTGCTGTTCCGCACCGCCGGCGCCGAGGAAAGCCCGGCCAGCGCCTGTTCGAAGGGCTCGCGATCCCCTTTCGACGGCCACAGCAGCCACGTCGTCAGTCCCGCGAGGAGTACCACCACGAGTCCGGCGATACCGCCGAACAGCAGCCACCGGGGTTTCCGGGCTGGCGGAGCCGGTACCGGTTGCACGACCCAGCCCTGCGGCGGGGGCCACTGCGCGCCTCCGGGTGGGAATTCTTGCTCCACGTCGCCCTCCATAGCCGTATCCACCTGAGGGACATCACGCTAAGGAGGGATGATGAAAACTTGATGAAACGCGATCAGGTGAAGCGGTAGGGCGCGGGCGCCGGCGCGCTCAGCGCGTACCGGACGGCTTCGGCGCGGGAATGGAAGCCCGCCTTCGCGAACAGGTTGTTGATGTGGGTCTTGACGGTGGCTTCGCTGATCACCAGCCGCTCCGCGATCTCCGGGTTCCGCAGGCCTTCGCCGATCAGGCCGAGGATCTCCTTCTCCCGTGAGGTGAACCCGAATCGGTCCGCCTCCTCCACCGCACGCGACCGGCGCGACGCGAGGGTGAGGAGCCTCCGCTGGACCTCCGGGGCGAGGACGACCTGTCCGTCGGCGGCGGTGCGCACGGCCTGCTCGATCTTCGCCCGGTCGGCTTCCTTCGTCAGGTAGCCGCTCGCGCCGGCTTCGAGCGCGGCGAGGATCGACTCGTCGTCGTCGAGGCTGGTCAGCACCACCACCTGGACCTCCGGTGCCGCGGTCTTGATCCGGCCGGTCGCTTCGACGCCGTTCAGCACCGGCATGTGGAGGTCCATCAGCACGACGTCCGGCGTGTGCCGGGAGACCGCGTCGACGGCCTCCGCGCCATTGGTGGCCGTCGCGACGACGGTGATGCCGTCGGCGATGTCGAGCATCACCGCGAGGGCTTCCCTCACGGACGCCTGATCGTCGACCACCACGAGCGAGACGGTCACCTGGTACCTCCGGTCATCGGCGGGACAGCTTGGCCTGCAGATCGTCGAGGAACGGCGAGGTGGTGTGCGCCTTGCCGTCCTCGCCCTTCTTCCAGACGATACGGCTGTCGGTGCGCACCGCCCTGGCGAGCACCACGACCCCCTCGACGAGCATCCCGACGCCGATGGTCAGCATGACACTGTTCCCGCCGGAGGCGACTCCGGTGATCAGGCCGAGCAGCAGGTTCGCACCGACCTTGGCGGCCACGTTCAGGACCCACAGCGCGATCGTGAGCCAGGTGTAGCGCATGTGCGCGACGCCGTCCTGCTGGTAGATCCGGATGCTCGCGCCCCGCAGGACTCCGAACAGGACACTCACCGCGAGCGTGCCCGCCAGGAACGCCACCGCGGTCGCGGACTTCACGCTTTCATCCACATTGGACAGGCCGATCACGGTGAGGATCGCGGGCAGCAGCAGCATCCGCTTGGCTTCGGCGACGTCCCCGGCCATGCGGCGGATGAGGACGTATCCGACCACGGCGACGATCAGGACTATTTCGACAGGAGTGCTCATCGTTTCCCCCTCGGGCAGGTTTTCGAAGACACTCCGACGTTATGGCGGTGAGCGCGGGCCGTCGTGCGGCGGCGGCCGTATCTTCGGGTGGAGAACCCTCTCCACCCTCAGGAGCCCCGATGACCGGAAACGCGACGGTGCTCCGCCGCGAATGGGTCGCCGACAGGCTGATCCGGCCCGCCCTGATCACGGCGGCGATCGTCGTGACCGGGGTCGGGATCTTCACCCAGCACGTCCACGCCCGGCCTCTGACCACCGTGCTCTTCGTCCTCGTCACGCTCTTCGCCCTGGCGTCGTTCCTGCCGTGGGACCGGATCCCGGAGCGGGCGCGGCTCCTGTTCGCGAGCGGATACGCCGTGTCCGCCGCCGTGCTCCTCCCACTGGCCCCGAAGACCTTCGCGCCGATGTTCGCCTACCTCGCCGCCGCGGTCGCCGGGATCAAACTCGCCTCGCGCACGCTGGCGGTCGCGGTGGCCGTCCTCGACGCCGTCTGCTGCGCGGTGGCGGTCGCGGTGGTCGGCGCGGTGACGCCGGACGCGGACGTGTGGCCGTGGTGGCTCGCGCTTTCGGTGGGCCTGCCGGTGCTGCTCGGCATCGCGCGCCGCGACCGGCGCGACGCGCTCTTCAACGCCGAACGCGCCGCCGCCGAAGCCCGGCGCGCGGCCGCGTCCGAGTCGCGGGAGGCCGCGCTGCTGGAGCGGACGAGGATCGCGCGGGAACTGCACGACGTGCTCGGACATTCGCTGACCGGGATCGCCCTGCAACTCGACCTGGCCGACGCCCTCGGCACGAAAGGCAGGGACGCGGAAGCCGGCGACGCCGTACGCCGCGCGCGGTCGCTGGCGGTGGACGGCATCGGGCGGATGCGGCAGGCGGTGCACGAACTGCGCGAGGACGCCTTGCCGCTGGAAAAGACCCTGGCCGCAATGTGCGCGAGCGAGACGGTGTCCTTCGAGGTGGACGGCACCGCGGGCCCGCTCGGCGGCGGTGTCGCGCACACCCTCGTCCGCGCGGCGCAGGAGGCGCTGACGAACGCGGCCAAATACGCCCCCGGCGCCGCACGCGCGGTGCGACTCGGGTTCTCGCCGGAGACGGTCACGCTCGTCGTCACGAACGGTCCCGCCGAGCGGCCTCAGGCGGCGGACAGCGGCGGCGGGATGGGGCTGGTCGGGATGCGGGAACGGGCGGGCGCGCTGGGCGGGTCGGCACAGGCTGGTCCCGCTCCTGGTGGCGGCTGGAAGGTCGAGGTCCGGCTGCCCAGGACGGGCTGAGACCCCGGCCGCGCCGGGCGGACGCGGCCGGGGAGTCTTTCCGTCAGCCCTTGCGCGCGAACGAGATCCGGTGCAGTCCGCCGGGCGTTTCGTCGGCGAGATAGAGCTCGCCGTTCTGGTCGGTGCCGAGGGTGGTGGCGTCGAGCGGGAACTCGCCGATCCGGGCGCTTTCGTAGGTGCCGTCGGTCTTCTTGCGGACGGCCCAGGCCGTTCCCTGGCAGAAGTCGGTGGCGAGGTAGGTCCCGCTCGCCAGCGAGGCGTACTTCTTGCCGCGGTAGACGTGCCCGCCGATGACCGCGCAGCCCTCCGCGCCGGAGATGTAGTGGAAGACCGGATCGGTGTAGGTCACGCCGTCCTTGCAGCGCGTCTCGTCGAACACGACGGGGCCCTCCTTGCAGGACCAGCCGAAGTTCGCGCCGCCCTTGCCCTTGGCGAGATGGTCGACCTCCTCGAACCGGCCCTGGCCGACGTCGCCGATCCACAGCGAGCCGTCGGCCGGGTCGAAGGAGAACCGCCACGGGTTGCGCAGCCCGTACGCCCAGATCTCCGGCCGCGCGTTCGCGACGCCGGCGAACGGGTTGCCCGGCGGGACGCAGTAACGCAGCGGACGGCACGCGCGGTTGACGTCGACGCGCAGGATCTTGCCCAGCAGCGTGTCCAGCCGCTGCCCGCTGGCCAGCGGGTCGCCCCCGCCGCCACCGTCGCCGATCCCCCAGTACAGGTAGCCGTCCGGACCGAACGCCAGCTGGCCGCCGTTGTGGTTGGGATACTCGGAATGCGGCTGGGTGATCAGCTCGGTGAGCTCACCGGTGTCCAGCCGGACCCGCGACAGCGTCACCGCGCTGTCGGACTTGCGGGTGTAGGCGACGTAGACCCGCCTGTCCTTGGCGACCGCCAGCCCGAGCAGCCCGCGTTCGACGTCCGCGCCGTTCACCTTGTCGCTGATGTCCAGGATCGGTTTGGCGGCGAGCCCGGTCTGGGGATGGTAGGCCCGGACGACGCCTCTCTTCTCGACGACGAGGATCCGGCCGCTCCCGTCGTTGAGCGCCGTGATCGCGGTGGGATTGACCAGCCCGGACGCGACCTTGGTCGCCGTGGCGGTCAGCTCGCCGAGCGGAACACCCCGTGCTTCACGGGGTTCCGCACTGCTCGCGGCCGGGAGCAGTGCTCCGGCCATGGCGAGCCCGGCCACCAGGGACAACCCCCGGCGGAGGTGCCGTCGCGTCATGGGGACTCCAATCACCGTTGAATGGTCTGGTCCAATTCAGCTGGCCCAATTCAACAGTGGGCGGAGCAGTGGCGGTACCTCCATCCGCGAGCTTTTCGTCGGTTTCTTTCCGCCGGGAAGTCGTCATCTACCCATCCGACATCCTTCTCCTGGCGTTCACTCTTCTTTCGGGGCAATTCGGACATGAGCCATACCCCGGAGTAGCCACGTGTATGACTTCTGTATGCTCCGCTCTCGCTCGATGGGATTACTGATCCCCCATGTGGGCGAGCCGTTGCGGTCGGGGCCTGTGGTCGCACGCGGCACTGGCATTCGTGGTCCGTATTCGGATGGGAGACACATGCACGGCAGGTCAGTTCTGGTTCGCGGCGGGATCGCGGTCGCCACCGCGGCCGTCGCGATGACGATGGCCGCTCCGGCCGCCCTCGCCGAGGATGGCGCGGCACGGGGCCGGGTCGTCGACAAGGCCGGCGAGCGCGGCTACAGCGTCAACTTCGGGGACCCCAAGCACTACGTCCCGGAGCTGTTCGAGCTGAAGCTCTCCGACGGCAGCAAGCTCAAGATGTACTGCGTCCAGATCGAGGTCGACATGCGGACCGATCAGGACATGATCGAGCGCCCGTGGAACAAGTACCCGGACGCCTCGTCGCCGTTCAACAAGAACAACGCGAAGATCAACTGGGTGCTGCACCACGGCTACCCGGCGGTCGGCCTGAAGGCCATCGAAGGCGCGCTCGGCAAGAACGGGGTCAAGTTCAACGAGGGCCTGTCCGCCGGTGAGGCCGTCACCGCGACGCAGGCGGCCGTCTGGCACTTCAGCGACGGCAAGGACTTCGACCGCAAGAAGCCGCTGATGGAGGACAACGTCGATGCGGCGGCCGCCGACGTGCTGGCCCTCTACGACTACCTCGTCGGCAAGGAGAACGTCGGCATCAGCGCGCAGCCGAAGCCGACCCTCGACATCGGCCCGGCCAAGGCTTCCGGTGCGACCGGCAGCAAGATCGGCCCGTTCAGCGTGGCCACCACTGGTGACATCACCGAGCTGACCAGCAAGCTGCCCGAGGGTGTCAAGGTCGTCGACGCCGACGGCAAGGAGATCAAGGCCTCCGCCATCAAGGACGGCACCAAGGTCTTCGTCGACGTTCCCAAGGACACCAAGGACGGCGAGGGCTCCTTCTCGCTGAAGGTGAGCGGCCACCTCGACACCGGCCGACTGTTCGTGGGCGAGAACTACGCCAAGGTCCCCGCCCAGTCGCTGATCGTCGCGGACTCCGAGAAGACCTCGGTCTCCGCGAACGCGACCGCGAGCTGGAAGCAGGGCGGCGCGCCCGCCACCGAGACCCCGGCCCCCACCACCCCCGGTGGCGCCGAGTCGGGTGGCGGCAACGAGCTGGCCAACACCGGTGCTTCGGCCACCATGCCGCTGGTCATCGGCGGCGCGCTCCTCGGCGCGGGTGTGCTGATGGTGCTGCTGGTGCGCCGTCGCCGTAGCGAGGCGTAAGAAAGAACCGAACACGAAGCGGGGCCGGTCCATTGTGGACCGGCCCCGCTTTCGTGTTCATCGGTCGCGACCCGGGGGACCAGTGAGGTGCCCTCCGGCTGGGTGGGTCGTGAGTGGCGATTCGTGTTCTTAACCCAAAAGCCACACACCACCAAACCCACCCGGGGGCGTTAACCCATCG
>NZ_JBHXJK010000225.1:5737-8868 GCF_042723255.1 Amycolatopsis thailandensis | reverse complement strand
ACCCAGGGGCCCTCAAGGAGGCCTTCACGGACTTGGTGATCAAGGGCCCAAAGGGGGGCGCCTCTCGCTAGGAGGTCACCAGGACGACGGTCAGCCCGTCGTGCCCCTTCATGCCGACGGTCTGCAACGCGGTCGCGTCGACCCGCGGTTCGGCGGCGATCAGTTCGTGCATCCGCCGCAATCCCACGATCTCGTCGGAGGTGTTCGACGTGTCGGCCACCGCGCCGGAGCGGACCACGTTGTCGATCACGATCACCCCGCCCGGTCTGGTCAGCCCCAGCGCCGCCTCGAAGTAGGCCGGGTTGTTGACCCTGTCCGCGTCGATGAACGTCAGGTCGATCGGGCCTTCCACATCGGGCAGCAGGTCCAGCGCCTCGCCGAGCCGGATGTCGACGAGGTCGCCGACACCGGCGGCGTCGAGGTTCTTCCGCGCGACGTCCGCGAACTTCGGGTAGTACTCGAGCGTCACGAGACGCCCTTCCGGCGGAAGGGCGCGGGCGAGCCAGATGGTGCTGTAGCCGCCGAGCGTGCCGATCTCCAGGATCGAGCGGGCGCCGATCATCCTGGCCAGCAGATGGAGCAGCTTGCCCTGGTTCGGCGCGACGGCGATGGCGGGCATGCCCGCCTCGTCCGAGGCCTCGATGGCCGCTTCGAGAGTGGGATCGGACGGGACGAGCGCGTCGAAGATGTATTCGTCTACTTTGGTCCACGTTTCCTGAGACATGGGCACCTCCCCAGGACAACCTAGCGGCGCGAAGCGGACACGAGAGCGTCCATCAGGGTGTCCGTCCGGCCCAACCTCAGGCGGCGCGGCGTCCGGCCTTCGGGATGACCAGCGGGGTCCCGGTTTCGGGGCACGGCATGACCCGGCACGGCAGCTCGAAGATCTTTTCGACGTTCTCGGCGGTCACGACCTCTTCGGGCGTCCCCGTCGCCAGCACCTCTCCACCCCGCATCGCGATCATGTGGGTGGCGTAGCGCGCGGCGTGGTTGAGGTCGTGCAGCACCGCGACCAGCGTCCGGCCCTGCTGCTGGTGCAGTTCCGCGCACAGGTCCAAAATGTCCATCTGATGTGCGATGTCCAGGTAGGTCGTCGGCTCGTCGAGCAGCAGGAGGTCGGTCTCCTGCGCGAGGGCCATCGCCATCCACACGCGCTGCCGCTGCCCGCCGGACAGTTCGTCGACCAGTCGCTCGGCGAGGTCGTCGACGCCGGTGGCGCGCATGGACTCCGTGACCACGGTGGCGTCTTCGCGGGACCACTGCCGCAGCAGGCGCTGGTGCGGATACCGGCCGCGCGCGACGAGATCGGCGACGGTGATGCCGTCGGGCGCGATCGAGCTCTGCGGCAGCAGGCCGAGCCGGCGGGCGACTTCCTTGGCGGGGAAGGAACTGATCGTCTGCCCGTCGAGGAACACCGAGCCCTGGCGGGGTTTGAGCATCCGCGCGAGGGCGCGCAGCAGGGTCGTCTTGCCACAGGCGTTCGGGCCGACGATGACGGTGAACGACCGGTCGGGGATGACCACCCCGAGGTCTTCGGCCACGGTCCGGCCGTCGTAGGCCAGCGTCAGGGCGTCCGCGTGCAGTCGTGACGTCGTTCGCTGCTCGGTGAGGGTCTCCACGCAGGTTAGGCTAACCTAGGAGCCCGCCGTTGTGGTGTTCCGTAGGTCGCAGTCGGCTCACATCGCACGTCGATGGCATCATCGGTGCGATCGAAGGGGCGGCATGGAGGACTACCGGATAGTCGCGGACGAGATCTCCGCCGACGTCGAGGCGGGCAGGCTCCGTCCTGGCGACAGGCTGCCCCCGCAGCGGCGGTTCGCCCGCGACCGCGGGATCGCCAACTCGACCGCCGCCAGGGTCTACGGCGAACTCGTCCGGCGAGGTGTCGTGGTCGGCGAGGTCGGCCGGGGCACGTTCATCCGCGCCGGGAAGCCTCCGCTGGAGACGGCGCTGGCCGAGCCGGGCGGCGCGACCGTCGACCTCGAACTCAACTTCGCCGTCCTCCCGGAGCAATCGGCGCTGGTCGGGAAGGCACTGGAACCGCTCCTGCGGGACGACGTCCTGACAGCGGCGTTGCGGCCGGGCAGCGTCACCGGTTCGAAGCAGGCGCGCGACGCCGTCGCGGGGCTGCTCGCGAAGGACGGCTGGACACCGGAAATCCTCTTCGCCGGAAGCGGCCGCGAAGCCATCGCCGCCGCTATCGCCGCCTTCGTGCCGATGGGGGAGCGGCTCGCCGTCGAGGCCATCACCTACCCCGTGGTCAAGGCGCTCGCCGGGCGGCTCGGCGTGCAGCTGGTGCCCATCGAAACCGACGACCTGGGCCTCATGCCCGAAGCCCTCGGAGCCGCGCACGCCGCCGCGCCCGTCCGCGCGCTGTACGTCCAGCCGACCCTGCACAATCCGCTCGGGTCCACAATGGACGAAGGTCGGCGCGCCGGACTCGCGGAAACCGTGCGCCGGATGGACATCCCGGTGATCGAGGACGGGATCTACACCTTCCTCCGGCCCGAGGTCCGCCCGTTCGCGGCGTACGCGCCGGAACGCACGGTGTTCACCGACAGCCTGTCCAAACGGCTCGCCCCGGGACTGACCACCGGATTCCTCGCGGTCCCGGCGGAATGGACGGAGCGGCTGGCCGCGGCGGTGCGCTCGGGCGGCTGGGTGGCGCCCCGGTTCGCCGTCGAGGCAGCCACCCGCTGGATCACCGGCGGCACGCTGGAAACCGTCGAACGGGCGAAACGGCTCGACGCGGCCGAACGCCAGCGGATGACGGCCGCGCGGCTGGCCGGGTTCACGCTGCGCGCGGACCCGCGGGCGTATCACTGCTGGTGGGAACTCCCGGAGCACTGGCGCGCCGAGACCTTCGTCGCCGCGGCCGCGCGACGCGGGATCGCGGTCACCCCGGCGGCCGCGTTCGCCATCGTCCCCGGGCACGCCCCGAACGCGGTGCGGCTCGCCGTTTCGTCACCGCCCCTCGAGACGCTCGGCGCCGCTTTGGACGTCCTGGCCGGGCTCGCTTCCGGCCGCCCCGAGGACGCCGGCGTCGACTGACCTCCTCGCGGTTCGTCCGAAGGTAGGGGTATTTGGGCAAGCGTCCCCCCGCATACAGAGGCCGGTTAGGGTCCGGGGCC
>NZ_JBHXJK010000225.1:0-5727 GCF_042723255.1 Amycolatopsis thailandensis | reverse complement strand
GGATGCGGTAGTTGGCAACGCGAACCACCGCATCCAGAGGACGAAACGCGTCAGGGGCGGGGCGCCCACTTGCCGATGAAGCTGCCGCAGGTGACGGTCTGCCCGGCCAGGCGCGACCGCAGCGCGTTCTCCAGCCCGAGGTAGTCGAAGATCGGCGTGTCGCCGGTGACCTCGGCGGGCACCGGACCGCCCTTGGCCAGGGTCGGCATGCTCACCGTCTGGAACAGCACCAGATAGTCGCCGTCGCGGTTGAGCTCGTCGGCGGTCGCGAGCATGCGCTGCGGAGCGTCGGCGACGATCTCCAGCGGCAGCGGCCATTCCAGCGGGAACGGGTTGCGCAGGCCGAAAGCGGGATAGGCGAACGGGTTGTCGGGCAGGACGGCCGTGCGTCCCGCCGGGAATCGGGTGACGCAGTCCTGGATCTGGGAGACGTAGGTGAAAGTCCCCGGATTCGTCCGGATCCCGCGCATCGACGGCGTCACCGTGCCGAGGTCGCCGGTCAGCTTTTCGCGCGCCATGTCGAGATACGCGGCGTCGTCGTGATGCTCGATCACCGCCCAGCCCGAGGCCAGCACCGCGACCAGGCCCATCGCCGTGGCGCCCGCCAGCCGGATCGGGCGAGCGGGCTCGGGCAGCGGCGGCAGCGCGTCCGACAGCTCCAGGATCGCCGTCAGCGCCAGCGTTCCGGTGAACAGGGTCGGGGTGTCGTTGCCCCAGGACAGACTGGTCATGAACCCGGTCGCGAAGACCAGCGCGCCCATCTTCGGGAACCGCCGCGTCTCCGTCCAGTTCACCAGGAGCGCGACCCCGAGGATCCACCAGAGGACGTCCGCCCAGCGCGACGCGCCGGTGAAGTGTCCATCCACGACGGTGCCGACCACCACCGCCACGCCCGCCACGAGCAGCAGCCGCGCGACGAGCCCACCGGCGAATCCGATGCGGTCACGGAAGAACCCGAGCAGCGCCAGCAGCAGCCCCGCGATCGCGAAGAAGGTCAAGCCCCGCACCGGTGGCCGCAGCAGGGTCGCGGGATCTTCCAGCCACAGGCCGAGAAGTCGCTGGCCGTACGCGGGCACGCCGCCGGTCAACTGTTCGGCCATCGCACCCAGCCCGCCGTCGAGCGTGACGATTCCGATGTAGAAGACCAGGAAAGCGCCCAGTGCCAGCAGATCCCAGGCCAGGCGAGTCCACCAGCGGCCGGTGCGGAACGCGCCTTCGCGCAGCGATGGGTGCAGCAGCAACCAGCACAGCGCGATCAGCGGGACCGGCGCGAAACTCTGCTTGACGAACACCGCGGCGCCCAGCAGCACCAGACCCAGCCGCCGCGGCCACGCCTTGCCGTTGCGCAGCCCGGAATCCAGCGCCCAGGCGCCGCAGGCGGTCAGGAAGATCCCGTCGATCGTGTGCCACGCCATCAGCGGGAACGCGTTGAGGTTCAGCAGTGCCGCGGCCGCCGTCAGCCCGGTGAGACCCGGCCCCCAGTCGCGGACGCGGCGCCGGGTGACCAGCACGGCGAACGCGATGGTCGCCAGGATGATCTCCAGCATGCTGAGCACGCTGGAGACGAAGAACAGTGGCCCCGGCACCAGGAAGTCGAAGACGTGCAGGTACGCCGATCCCAGCGGCCGCGCGGAGATGATGTCGGAGTGCGGGACCTCGCCGTGCAGCACCCGCCACGCCTGGGCGAGGATGAAGCCCTGGTCCGACGGGTGGAAACCGAAGCGTCCCACCCGGAGTTCGGTGACGACGGCGAGCGCGAGCACCCAGGCCGCGTGCAGCGAAAGCCGCAGCACTGTCCGGGACGGACGTACCACTGCCACGTCCGGTCCGGTCGAAACCGGGGGACTGGCGACGTCCACACTGCCCCTTCCCGCTCGTCACTGCCTCGGCCCGTGCCCGCCGACCCCCCGGCGTATCGGAAACCGATGGTAGCGGCCGGGGGCGTCCCCCGATCGAGCCCGGCGGCGAGGACGTCAGGGACGACGGCGCCAGACCAGCCTGGTGACCGCGCCCGCCACCGAGGCGAGCGGAGCCTTCCGGGGCAGGCCACGGGATTCCGGTGCGGATTCGGGCATCGCGCGGTAGACGAGGTGGGCGAAGAACCGCGCCGTCTTGGGTGCGACGAGCGTCACCAATTCGGCGGCGGTGCCTTCGGGCAGATTCAGGATCTCCGGTCGTTTCTCCAGCGCCTTCACCACGAGCGCGGCGGCGCGTTCGGGCGAGCTCGACGGCATGCCGCGGTAGGACCCGGTCGGCGTGATCATGTCGGTGCGCACCAGCGGCATCCGGACCGAGGTGAAGGTGACGCCGTCGGAAAGCGTTTCCCGGCCGGCGGTCAGCCCGAACTCCTCCAGCGCCGCCTTCGAAGCCAGGTAAGCGGAAAACCGCGGCGTGTCGGTCTGGAGTCCTTGGGTGGTGACGTTGACGACGTGGCCGAACCCGCGCGCGGTCATCGACGGCAGCAGGCCCAGCGTCAGGCGCACGGGGCCGAAGTAGTTGATCGCCATCGTGCGCTCGTAGTCGTGGAACCGTTCGGTGGACAGCGAAAGCGAGCGCCGGATCGAGCGGCCGGCGTTGTTGACCAGCATGTCGACGGCGCCGTGCGCGGCGAGGACGTCCTTGACGAGAGCGTCGACGGCGCCGCCGTCGGTGAGGTCGCACGGATATGCCGACGCCTTCCCGCCCGCCGCGACGATCTGCTCGCGGACCTCTTCGAGTTCGTCGGCGCGCCTGGCCACGAGGATCACTTCGCCGCCCTTCGCGGCGACGGCGAGCGCGGAGGCGCGGCCGATGCCCGACGACGCACCGGTGATCAGCACCTTGCGGCCGTCGAGCGGCTCCGGCCCCGGACGACGCCGTCCGCGATCGGGGTCCAGGTGCGCGAGCCAGTACCGGTAGAGCGGGCCGGCGTACTCCTTCAGCGGCGGCAAGGTGATGCCGCTGCCTTCGAGGGCGGCCGTCGTCGCGCTCGTGTCGAAGTCGACCTCCATGCTCAGATGGGGCAGGACTTCGAGCGGGACGCCGAGTTCCGACAGCACCGCCGAGCGGGCCGAACGCCCGCCGGGGACCCGGTCGAACCCGGCCGCCGCGGACCTCGCCAGCCGGGTTCCGGCGCGTTTCAGCGCTCCGGACGGCCTGGCGGGGAGGACGGCGGAGATCTTCGGCCCGCCCGCGGCCCGCGCGAAGGCGTTGTAAACCTCGTGCAGAGGCTGGGGCCGCGGCGAAGCGAGGTGGTACGTGCTACCGCTGGGCGCGTCGACGTGCATGAGGTGTTCCATCGCTTCGACGACGTAGTCGACCGGCACGATGTTCGTGGCGCCGAGATCCGGCGCGGCCAGCGGGAGACGGCGGGGCAGCGCGGCGAGCCGCGAGATCGCGGGGAGGAAGTAGTACGGGCCGTCGATCTTGTCCATCTCGCCGGTGCGCGAATCGCCGGCCACGGCGGACGGCCGGTACACGCGGAACGGCGTTTTCCCGTGCCGTCGCACGAGTTTCTCCGCCTCGAACTTCGTCGCGTGGTACGGCGACGCGAAGCTCTGGCCGAGGTCGAAGTCGGCTTCGGTGAAACGCCCGGCGTACTGCCCGGCGACCGCGATGGAAGAGACGTGGTGGAAGAGCCCGGCGTTCGCGGCGGCGGCGAAGTCCAGGACGTTGCGGGTGCCGTCGACATTGGCCGCGCGGTTCGCCGCCTCGTCCGCGGTGAGGTCGTAGATCGCGCCGAGGTGCACGACGTGGTCGAGGGAACCCAGGCGGGCGGGATCGATGCCCAGCGAGGGTTCGGTCAGGTCGCCGGTGACGGGAACGAGCTTCTCGTGGCTCGGGAGCTTCCCGCGCGAGGTCTCCCTCACGAGAACATGGACGGCTACGGTCTCAGGTCGCCGTAGTAGGCGCGCGACCAGGCGTTTACCCAGAAAGCCCGTCGCGCCCGTCACGAAGTAGGTGGTCATGGCCGGCTCCTTCCGAACGGGGCCGACTCTACCTACTCAGAAGTAGGAACGGTAGTTGTCATTCACTGTGATCCGGATGCTCGGCCACCGCGACCACGGCGTCGCGGAGCGCGGCGCGCAGGCGGCCCACGTCCAGCGGCCCGAGTACGGCGGCCTCGCCGGGCGGAGCCACGAGCACGATCTTGTCGCTGCTCACGAACACCGTCACGTCCCGCCGCCTGCCCGCGAGATCCCGGCAGCCGACCGACCATTCGTCCCGCGGTGCCAACGTCCTCATCCTCCCGTATCCCATGGTCTCCCTTTCTCGTCCGAGGCTGGGACGGGCCGGTTTCGGGGCCGTGACGCCGGTTACCCCACATTCCTACTGATGGGTTAACCGGCCCTTCGGATCGTGATCGACTTCCGGTTTCGCTAGGCCGGACGTGGGGGAACCGGAGTAGCGTCCGAGGGAACGCCTGCCCGGGAGGTCTTTGTGTCCGAACCCAGGAAGATCGTCATCGTCGGTGCCGGCCTCGCGGGAGCGACGGCCGCCGGGACGCTGCGAGAACGTGGCTACGCGGGGGAAATCCTGCTGCTCGGTACCGACCCCCACCGCCCGTACGAGTTGCCGCCCTTGTCCAAGGGGCTGCTGATGGGCAACACCGATGAACCCGATTGGGTGCACGACGCGGGTTTCTACGACGAGAAGGACATCGCTTTCCGGAGCGGTGCCACCGCGACCAGGATCGAGCTCGGCTCGCGGCTCGTGCACGACGACGCGGGCGGCGAGCACCGCTTCGACCGTCTCGTGCTCGCGACCGGTTCGCGGCCGAGGTCGTTGCCAGTGCCCGGCGGCGACCTCCCCGGGCTGCGGACCCTGCGCACCCTCGACGACGCGCTCGCGCTGCGTTCGGCACTCAAGGACGCCGCCCGGGTGGTGATCGTCGGCGCGGGCTGGATCGGCACCGAGGCCGCCGCGGCCGCCAGGGAACACGGCGCCGAGGTGACCGTGGTCGATCAGGTGGGTTCGCCGCTGCTCGCGGTGCTGGGCGAGCACGTGTCCGGCGTCTTCAAGGACCTTCACACGGCGCACGGGGTGAACTGGCGGCTCGGCGAAGGTGTCGCCGGGTTCACCGGTGGCCCGGACGGGGTGACCGGCGTACGTCTTCAGAGTGGTGACGAGCTTCCCGCGGACGTCGTGCTGGTGGCCGTCGGCGCCGCCCCGCGGGTCGACCTCGCGCACGCGGCCGGGCTGGAACTGTCCGACGACGGCGGTGTCTGCGCCGACGCCGGTCTGCGGACGGCCGCGCCCGACGTCTACGCGATCGGCGACATCGCCGCGCAGTTCCACCCCCGCTACGGGAAACGCGTCCGCGTCGAGCATTGGTCGAACGCGAAGTGGCAGGGCGAGCACGTCGCGGGAAACCTGCTGGGCGAGAACGAGCCGTACCTGAAGAGCCCGTATTTCTTCTCGGACCAGTACGACCTCGGCTGCGAGTACCGCGGCCTCGCCGATCCCGAAACCGACGAGCTCGTCGTGCGCGGCGACCTCGCGGCGCGGGACTTCACGGCGTTCTGGCTGCGGGACGGGCAGGTGACGGCCGCGATGAACGTCAACCAGTGGGACGACGGGGACGCGCTGAAGGCCCTTGTCGAGGGCCGCGCGACGGTGACGGCTGAGCAGCTGAAGACGGCTGAGCTCAAGTCCCTTGCCTGATATTCCGGGCGGATGTCATGAGGGGTGGGCCGGGGCGGGGAGTGATGCGAGGGGGGGGGGCCCACAGGACCACCGGCGGGGAAG
>NZ_JBHXJK010000224.1:0-8957 GCF_042723255.1 Amycolatopsis thailandensis | reverse complement strand
GCGCTCCCCCGCCCAGATGCGGGGGAGCGCCGCCGTTTCACTTACGCACGCGGCTTTTCGCGCTGCTCGTACGTCTCGATGACGTCGCCGACCTTGAGGTCGCTGTACGACCCCAGCGTCAGACCACACTCGTACCCGTCGCGAACCTCGACCACGTCGTCCTTGAACCGCCGCAGCGAGCTGATCGGCAGGTTCTCGGCGATGACGGTCGCGTCGCGGAGCAGACGGGCCCGCGCGTTGCGGCGGATCTCGCCCGAGATGACGAGACAACCGGCGATGGTGCCGATCTTCGACGACTTGAAGACGTCGCGGATCTCCGCCTTGCCGAGCTCGACCTCTTCGTACTCCGGCTTGAGCATGCCCTTCAGAGCCTGCTCGATCTCCTCGATCGCCTGGTAGATGACCGTGTAGTACCGGACGTCGACGCCTTCGCGGGTGGCCCGCTCGGTCGCCTTGCCCTGCGCACGGACGTTGAAGCCCAGGACGATCGCGTCGGACGCGGTCGCCAGGTCGATGTCGGACTCGGTGACGCCACCGACACCGCGGTGGACGACGTTGAGTTCGACGTCGTCGCCGACCTCGAGCTGCACCAGCGAGGCTTCGAGCGCCTCGACGGTACCGGAGTTGTCACCCTTGATGATCAGGTTGAGGCTGTTCGTCTCCTTCAAGGCGGAGTCGAGGTCCTCGAGGCTGACCCGCTTGCGGCGCGACGCGTTGAGGGCGTTGCGCGTCCGGGCGGAACGCCGCTCGGCGATCTGCCGGGCGACGCGGTCCTCGTCGACCACCAGGAAGGTGTCGCCCGCGCCCGGCACCGAGGTGAACCCGATGACCTGGACGGGACGCGACGGGTACGCCTCGGTGACGTCGACGTTGTGCTCGTCGACCATCCGGCGGACGCGGCCGTAGGCGTCACCCGCCACGACCGAGTCACCGACGCGCAGCGTGCCTCGCTGGACCAGCACCGTGGCCACCGGACCGCGGCCGCGGTCGAGGTGGGCCTCGATCGCGACACCCTGGGCCTCCATGTCCGGGTTGGCCCGGAGGTCCAGCGCGGCGTCGGCGGTCAGCAGGATCGCCTCGAGCAGGCCGTCGATGTTGATGTTCTGCCGCGCGGAGATCTCGACGAACATCGTGTCGCCGCCGTACTCCTCGGCGACCAGGCCGTACTCGGTCAGCTGCTGCCGGATCTTGTCCGGGTTCGCGCCTTCCTTGTCGATCTTGTTGATCGCGACCACGATCGGCGCCTTGGCGGCCTGCGCGTGGTTGATCGCCTCGACCGTCTGCGGCATCACACCGTCGTCGGCCGCCACCACGATCACCGCGATGTCGGTCGAGTTGGCACCACGAGCACGCATGGCGGTGAACGCCTCGTGACCCGGGGTGTCGATGAAGGTGATCAGACGCGGGTTGCCTTCGAGCTCGGTCTCGATCTGGTAGGCGCCGATGTGCTGGGTGATGCCACCGGCTTCACCTTCGCGCACCTTCGTCTTGCGGATCGTGTCGAGCAGGCGGGTCTTACCGTGGTCGACGTGACCCATGATGGTCACGACCGGCGGACGGACCTGCAGGTCTTCTTCCTCACCCGCGTCTTCGCCGTAGGTGATGTCGAAGGTCTCGAGCAGCTCCCGGTCCTCTTCCTCGGGACTGACGACCTGAACGTTGTAGTTCATTTCGCCGCCGAGCAGTTCCAGGATGTCGTCGGACACCGACTGCGTCGCCGTGACCATCTCACCGAGGTGGAAGAGCACCTGCACCAGCGAAGCCGGGTTGGCGTCGATCTTCTCGGCGAAGTCGGTCAGCGAGGCACCACGCGGCAGACGGATCGTCTCGCCCTGGCCCTTGGGCAGGCGGACGCCGCCGACGCTGGGCGCCTGCATGTTGTCCATGTACTCCTGGCGCTTCTGGCGCTTGGACTTGCGTCCCTTGCGCGAAGGGCCACCGGGACGCCCGAAGGCACCCGCGGTACCGCCACGGCCACCGGGGCCACCACGGCCGCCGCCCCCGCGGAAGCCGCCGCCACCGGCCGGGGCACCGCCACCGCCACCGGGGCCACCGCCACCGGGACGGAAACCGCCGCCACCGCCACCACCGGGACGGAAACCGCCACCGCCGCCACCGGGACCGCCGCGGAAACCTCCGCCGCCGCCACCGGGACCGCCGCGAGCGCCGCCACCGGGTCCACCACGGGCTCCGCCACCGGGTCCACCACGGCCGCCACCGGGACCGCCGGCCGGACGGGCCGGGCGGCCCGGCATCATGCCGGGGTTCGGGCGCGGGGGCATGTTGCCCGGGCTCGGGCGGTTACCGCCAGGAGCGCCGCCACCGGGACGCGGGGCCGGACGGTCGCCGCCCTGGCCGCCACCGGGACGCGGCGGACGGTTGTCGCCGCCCTGCTGGTTCCCGCCGCCGGGACGCGGTCCCGAGGGACGCGGCGCCGGGGCACCGGAACCCACACCGAACGGGTTGTTGCCGACGCGCGGGGTGCGCGGGCCGGGCTTCGGACCGCCGGGCTTGGGGCCCTGCGGCTTCGGCGGCACGACCGAACCCTGCGACGGCGCCTGGGACGCCGGCGGGGTGGCCGGTGCTGCCGGGGTCTCCTGCTTCGGCTCGGCCGGAGCGGCCTTCGCCGCCGGAGCGACCTCTTCCTTGGGCGCCGGCGGCCGGGGGCCGGGGCGCGGACCCGGGCGGGCGCCCGGGGTCGGCCGGGACGACTGGGCCGGAGCCGGAGCCGACGGGGCCGGGGTGGACGCCGCGGGGGCGGCCGGAGCCTCGGTCTTCGCCACGGGCGCGGGCTGAGCCGGCTTCGCGGCCGGAGCCGGGGCGGCGGGCTTCGCGGGCGGCGCGGGACGCGCCGGCGGGCCCGGGTTCGGGATCGGCTTCTTGCTCTTGCCGTCCTTGGACGGATACGCGTCACGGAGACGGCGGGCGACCGGCGCCTCGACGGTGGACGACGCGGACTTCACGAACTCGCCCTGTTCCTTCAACTTGGCGAGAACTTCCTTGCTGGTGATGCCGAGCTCTTTCGCGAGCTCATGTACTCGGGCCTTGCCTGGCACAGCTCTCCTCATCTGGGGAGGCCGGCGGCAGACCCGCAGACCTCGTCCTATTGTCGCGCGTTCATTGATTCAGCTTCACGGCTGACTCATGACGGGTCGACCTGCTTCCTGATTCCATCCGGCACCGGGGATGTCCCGGCGCCCTTCATTCCTCGGCGAGCCGCTCCAGGCGTTCGTGGACACCCTGGGCGTCGAGCGACCCCGGAACACGAAGTGCTCGGGGAAACGCCCTGCGCCGCTCGGCCTTGGCAAGACAGTCCGGCACGGGGTGCAACCAGGCACCCCGGCCCGGCAACCGCCGACGTTCGTCGACGATCAGCCGGCCGTCCGCCGCGACCACTCGCAGCAACTCGCCGATCAAGGCCCGCCGACGGCAACCGACACAGGTGCGGACCGGGGCTACCCGGTCTTGCAGGGGGTCGGTTCCCGGCGGCGGACGCTGAACCACTCGTAAGTCTAGCGCTTCGACCTTCACTCAGCCGAACCGGTTGCCGCGGCGGGCCGCGCCTGCCCGGCGTGTGCTTCGTCACCCTGCTCAGGAGCGGCGTCGCTGCGGATGTCGATCCGCCAGCCGGTGAGCCGGGCGGCGAGGCGGGCGTTCTGCCCTTCCTTGCCGATCGCGAGCGAAAGCTGGAAGTCCGGGACGACGACGCGAGCGGTCTTGGCCCGCTCGTCGACGACCTTCACCGACACAACCTTCGCGGGCGACAGCGCATTCCCGACGAACTTCGCCGGGTCTTCCGAGAAGTCGATGATGTCGATCTTCTCGCCCGCGAGTTCGCTCATCACGTTCCGCACCCGCGCGCCGACCGGGCCGATGCACGCGCCCTTGGCGTTGACGCCGGGCACCGTGGAGCGGACCGCGATCTTGGTCCGGTGTCCGGGCTCGCGCGCGACGGCGGCGATCTCGACCGTGCCGTCGGCGATTTCGGGGACCTCGAGGGCGAACAGCTTGCGCACCAGGTTCGGGTGCGAACGCGACAGCGTGATCTGCGGGCCGCGGTTGCCGCGCGCGACGGTCACGACGAAGGCCTTGATGCGGCTGCCGTGTTCGTACGACTCGCCGGGCACCTGTTCGACCGAGGGCAGCACGCCTTCGATGTCGCCGACCTGGATGACGACCATGCCGCGGGCGTTGGCGCGGGCGTCGCGCTGGACCACGCCCGCGACGATCTCGCCCTCCTTGGCGGAGAACTCGCCGAAGGTCTTCTCGTGCTCGGCGTCGCGCAGGCGCTGCAGGATGACCTGCCGCGCGGTGGTCGCGGCGATCCGCCCGAAGCCCTCGGGGGTGTCGTCCCATTCCTCGTCGGTCTGGCCGTCCGGGGTCAGGGTGTGCGCGAGGACGCGCACCAGCCCGCTCTTGTGATCGATGTCGATCCTGGCGTGCGGCTGGTGGCCCTCGGTGTGCTTGTACGCGGTGAGCAACGCAGTTTCGATCGCTTCGATCACCGTCTCGAAGGGGATGTCCTTGTCCCGTTCGATCGCGCGCAGCGCTGCGATGTCGACGTTCACTTCGGCTCCTCCTTCGGCTCCGTGGTGGCGGCGTTCAGGGCCGACGCATCGGTTTCCAACAGTTTCAGGTCCTCGGCAGGTGGTTGCTTGAACTCGATCTCGATGACCGCTTTGGCCACCGAGGCGTAACCGACGTCCCGGATCTCGCCGTCGACGAGCACGCGCGCGGACTTCTCCCCCGCGTGCCCGACCCGGCCGATGAACGCGGCGCCCTCGGCCGGGGTGACCTTGACGAGGCGGAACTTCGCGCGGCGCCAATGCCGCGGCAGGGTCAGCGGCCGGTCGAGGCCCGGCGAGGTGACTTCGAGCGTGTACGCGCTGGCGATCACGTGCTCGTTCTCGTCGAGCGCGGCCGAGACGGCCCGGCTGACGCCCGCCACCTCGTCCAGCCCGACTCCGTCGTCCCCGTCGACGACGACCTTGACCAGCTGACGGCGGCCTGCCTGCTGGACCTCGAAGGAATCGAGGTCGAAACCCGCGGCCTTGACGGCTTCGGCCACGATGGGCTCCAGCCTGCTGGCGAGGTCGTTGGGCACGGTGGAGCGCTCCTGTTCGGCTGTGGGCGACCCGGCGGCGTGGATCCGGGTTCGGTAGTGGGCCAGCTTATCTGGTGACCCCCGCGTGACGCGCGAGCGGCGGCCCCGCACGGGGTACTGGCAGGATGGGGCGGCGTGACCGGAAGATCGACAGAGCCCACCTTGCCGAGCCGTCGCACTTTCCTGTGGATGGGAGCGCTGGCCGCGGTGGCCGTGCCGCTGGCGGCCGCCTGCTCCCCCGGGTTCGACGAAAGCCCTGACCCGCTGGGTCCGCTGCTGCGCGCGGCGGAGACCGACGCGGCCGGCGCGAAGGCGCTTGGCGCCGAGGGTGAGGCTGTCGCGACAGCGCGGGCCGCGCACGCGGCGGCACTCAAAACCGAGGTGGACCGGCTCAACCGGCCGAAGCCTGAGCAGCCGGGTCCGGCGGCGACCCCGCCACCGTCGTCGCTGGACGGGCTCAAGGAACGGCTCGCCGTGGCCCGCAAACAGGCCGAGGGCCTCGTGCCCTCGCTGCCCCGCTACCGCGCCGGGATGGTCGCCTCGATCGCGGCGGGCTGCGCGGCGTTGCAGCAGAGTTCGGAGAAACTCGGCCGCGGCGACGACGCGGGAGCCGTCGACGTGCCGGCCGGGGTCCAGCTCGGCGGGGAGACGGCGGACGCCGTCCAGCAGGCGCTGGGTGCCGAACACGCGGCGATCTGGGTGTACGGACTGGTCAGCGCGTACCTGCCCGCGGCCTTCGGCGGCGCGGTGTCGCGGGGTACGGCCGAGCACGTCAAACGGCGGAACGTCTGCGAACGGATGCTTTCCGCGGCGGGGCAGCCGCCGGCCGGACCGGAGGCGGCGTACGTGCCGCCGAAGCCGGTGACCGACGCGAACTCGGCGATGGAGCTGGTGGCGACGGCCGAGTCGGACGTGGCCGCGGCCTGGCTCGGCGTGATCGACCGGACCGACGACGCGGCTTTGCGGACGACGGCGCTGAACGCGCTGGTCGGGTCGGCGCGGCGAGGGACGGCTTGGCGGGCGGAGTTCGGCGCGAAGCCGGTGGCCGTCGCGATGCCGGGTCAGTCGGTCTGAGGTCTTTCGGATGTCATGAAAGGGTCTTTCAAGACGTTTTTCGTCCTGAAAGACCCTTTCATGACATCCGTGGAGGGGAGCGGGTGACTCAGCGGCGCAGGTCGCCCGAAAGCCGCAAGGCGTCGGTCGCGATCCGCTCCAGCAGCGGCTTGTCCTTCTGCTTGTCGTAGAAACCGGCCAGCACGATGGCCACCTCGGGCCCGGTGACGTGGGAGTCGTAGGCCGCGTCCTGCCCGGAGATCTTCGGCGCGCCCTGTGCCTTGAAGGTGCCGTCGCGCACCAGGTCGGAGACGTTGCCCGTGCCGTCCTTGTCGGTGAGCGCCTTGAGCTGGGTCGCGGTGACCTCGCCCGGCATGGTCACCAGGACGACCGAAACCAGCGCCTTCTTCCCGCCGGACTCCGTCGTGTACAGCGCCCGCGACAGCCGCGTGCACGGCGTCTGGGTGAAGAAATCCTTGGTCTGGCCGTAGGCCTTGCTCACGCAGTCGGTGGTGACCTGCGGCCCCTCGGCGAGCGTGTACTGGAACTGCCCGGTCTTCGACGGCGTGTCCGCGACCGGGGTCGGCTCCGGCTCGTGTCGGATCACCCACCACAGCAGCGCGGAGACGACCGCGATGGCGACCAGACCGGCGCCTTTCAGCGCCAGGGCCTTGGTGTCCCTCGACGGCTTCGGCGCAGGCGGCGGCCCCGCCGGCCCTGCCGGTCGCACCGGCTGAAGCCGGGCCGTTTCCGTCGGTCCCGGAGTAAATTGCGCACCAACCACGGGAACATACGGTAGTTCACGCCGGTCCGGCGGTTCACCTGAACGTGCTTATCACCCGTTCGACGTCGTCAGCGGTGTTGTAGAGGTGGAACCCGAAACGCTGCTTTCCGGCCCGGGTACCGGCCACGATGCCCGCTTCCCGCACTTTGGCGGCGTCGGCGTCGAGCGAAACGATCGCACTCCCCTGAACGGGTGATCCGAGCGCTTCGAGGAGCGAGTCGGCGAGACCCACGCAGTGCGCGCGGACGGCGTCGAGGTCCAAGGACCCGAGATAGTCCAGCGAGGCGGCGGCGCCGACGTACGCGAGCCAGGCCGGGGACAGGTCGAGCGAGCGGGCGCCCTCCGCGAGCCGCAGCGGGAGGCCGTAGACGGTCTGCCAGCGGTCTTCCCCGGCGTACCAGTTTGCCGCGACCGGTACCGCCCGCTCCAGCACTCGCGGATGCGCGGCCAGCCACGCCGCCCCGCGCGGGGCGAGCAGCCATTTGTACCCGGCGGCGACCACCCAGTCGGCCCAGCCGACGTCGAGCGGCTGCCAGCCGGCGGCCTGGGTGGCGTCGAGCAGGACCGTCGCGCCCGCCGCCTCGGCCGCGCCCCGGAGCCTGTCGAGGTCGACCTGGGCGCCATCGGCCGACTGGACGACGCTGACCGCGACGAGGTCGTGTCCGTCGACGCGTTCGGAAAGCTCGGCGAGCGGGACTTCGGTGACCTTCACCCCGCGGTGCGACTGGGCCGCGAACGGGAAGGTGACGCTGGTGAAGTCGTTCCCGGCGACCAGCACGCTCGCGCCGTCGGGCAGCCCGGCCGCCACGTTCGCGATCAGCTGCGAGACGGACGCCCCGATCGCGACCCGCTCCGCCGGGACCCCGATCAGCGCGCCGAACCCCGCCCGCGTCCGCGCGACGGGCTCGTCGAAGTCCGTCGGACGGGCCTCGCCGCGCCGCCACCGCTCGACCGCCTCCGCCACCGCGTCGGCCACGTGCGACGGCGGGATGCCGATGCTGGGCGTGTTCAGATATCCGGGCGGGACGGCGAATTCGGCTCCGAAGGTCTGCATGCTCCCGAGGCTAATGAGATTCCGGGAGCAAGGCCGCGACGTCGGCGTAGGACGGCGGGGTCAACGGGAGCTCGCCGCCGTCGCGGACGGCCTCGACGGTGCGGAGAGTGGCGGCCAGCGCCATCCGGTACGGCAGCGAGCCGAGGCTGACGCGCGCGACACCGAGCCCGGCCAAACCGGCGACGGTGACCTTGCCGGGAAGGAACAGCAGGTTCACCGGCACCTCGACCGCCTTGACCAGCCGCTCGACGTCCGAGGGATCGGCGAGCCCCGGCACGAACACGCCGTCGGCCCCGGCGTCCACATAGGACAGAGAGCGCTCGATCGCGGTCTCGATGCGGGGGTCCCCCAGCCAATGCGTGTCCGTTCGCGCGTTGACGAAGAGGCCGGGAGCCTGTTCCTTCGCCGCCGCGATCTTGGCCGCGTGCCGGCCGGGATCGCCGAGCACGTCTTCGAGGTTGATGCCCGCGACCCCGGCCTCGGCGAGCTCCGCCGCCAGCGCGCTGACCTCGCCCGGATCGTCGCTGAACCCGTCGGCGAGGTCGACGCTGATCAGCGCGTCCAGCCCGGTGAGCCGCCGGGCCAGCCGGACGGTGGCGTCCTTCGAGGACGGGGCGCCGTCCGGCTCGCCCTCGACGGCCGAGACCCCGAGGCTGGTCGTGCCGAGCGCCGGGAAACCTTGCGCCGCCAGAAAGGCGGCCGAGCCGAACTCCCAGACGTTCGGCAGGAGCAGCGGGGAACCGGGGACGTGCAGTGCGGCGAATGCGGTCATGGCACGACGGTAGCCAGCGGACGCTTCGGTGGCGGCCGAAGTGTCACTCGGCGGAACTCGCGTGCTCGGGCACGGGACTCGCGTGCTTGAAGGCGGAACTCGCGTGCTTGGAGGGACGGCACGTGTGATCAGACGGACGACACACGTGCCCGGACGGACGACACGGGTGATCACACGGACGGCACACGGC
>NZ_JBHXJK010000223.1:0-9074 GCF_042723255.1 Amycolatopsis thailandensis | reverse complement strand
CTTTCGGGACATCAGACGTCCCGAAAGTGGCTTTCGCGACACCTTCGATCCCCCTCCATCACAGCCACCTTGCCGACGCGGCCGTGACACGTTGTCGATCGGCTCGACAACCCTCACCGTCGCCGACCCACGCAGACCGTCCCGTCGGGGACGTCATCCCATCCGCGCTCTGGAGGCCCGGCCGTGCCGATCTCGTTCCCTCACCCCTCCCGCCGGCTGCTCGCCGCGGCGGTGGCGACCGTCCTCGCCGCCGGTCTGCTGACCGCGCTGAGCGGCAGCCCGGCGAACTCCGCCACCCCGGCGGCGTCCGACGACTCGTTCTACACCCCGCCGTCCCCGCTTCCGGCGGGCAAACCGGGCGACATCATCCGCTCGCGGATCTCGAAAGCCGGTCCGCGTAAGGATTCCGTCAACGCGTGGCAGGTGATGTACCTGTCGACGGACGCCCTCGGACGGCCGGACGCGGTGACCGGGACGGTGCTGGTGCCGAAGAACGTCGACCCGGCGAAGGCACCGATCGTCTCGTTCGCGGCCGGTACGCACGGTCCCGCGTTCGACTGCACGCCGTCGAAGATGATCGACATCGGCGCGTTCTACGAACAGTCCGGTCTCGACGACGCGCTCGACGCCGGATACGCCGTCGCGCTCACCGACTACGAGGGCTACCGGCAGGACCCGAAGACGACGTACGTGGTCGGGCGTTCGGAAGGCCCGGCGGTGATCGACGCGGTCCGCGCCGCTCAGCGTTTGCCGGAGGCGAAACTGTCCACCGACGCCAAGGTGGCCTTCCGCGGATACTCGCAGGGTGGCGGAGCGGCGGCCTGGGCCGGTGAGCTCCAGCCCGTCTACGCGCCGGAGCTGAACCTCGTCGGCGTCGCCGCCGGTGGCGTGCCCGCCGATCTCGTCCAGGTCACCCTGCAGCTCGACGGGAAAGCGGGTTTCGGCGTCTTCGCCTACGCCCTCGTCGGCCTCGACAACGCGTACCCCGAGCTGAAGCTGGACTCGTTCCTCAGCGACAACGGCCGCGTGAAGCTCGCGGAGATGCAGAAGAGCGCGTGCACGTTCGAGCTGCTCACCACCTACGCGAACCAGAAGATCGCCGACTACACGACCAGTGCCGGATACGTCCGGCCGGAATGGGTCAAGCGGCTCAACGAGAACAAGCTCGGCGGCACACCGCCCAAGGTCCCGGTGTTCCTCTACCACGCCACCCAGGACCAGCTCGTGCAGTTCGCCCAGGCCGACGCCCTGCACAAGGCCTACTGCGCCGCCGGGGTCAAGACGACCTGGAAGACCTTCGAAACCGACCACATCACGGCGGTCTACACCGGCAACGCCGACGTCCTGACCTTCCTCAAGGACCGGGTCGCGGGCGTCCCGGCGACGTCGAACTGCTGAGCCCGCGGTGCTCAGAACCGCCCCCGCGTCCTTTGTGGACGACGCGGCGGCCGGCGGCGCGCGGACCGGGAAGCGGCGTGAGCTGCTCCGGTTCGCCACCGTCGGCCTCGCCGCGTTCGGCCTCACCCTCGGGACCAACTACGGGCTCAAACTCACCGTCCTGCAAGAGAAACCGGTCACGGCGCTGGCGATCGCGACCGTCGTGGCGACGGCCTTCGCGTACTTGCTTTCCCGGCGCTGGGCATTCCACACCCGCGGCGGCAGGCGACGGCTCCACGAGGCGACGCTGTTCTTCGCCGTCAACGCGATCGCCGTGACGATCAATCTGTGCCCGCCGCTGATCTCGCGGTACGTCCTGCGTCTCGAAGTCCCCGAAGTCAGCTTTCTCGCCCAGGAGATCGCCGACTTCGTCAGCGGGATGCTGCTGGGCACCGCGGCGGGGTCGGCGTTCCGCTGGTGGGGCTACCGGCGCTGGGTGTTCCCGGTCGCCGGGGCCCGTCAGACGTCCGCGGGGCGCAGCCGTTCCGCACGCAGCGCCAGCTCGATCCGCAGCCGCTGATCCGGATCGTCCAGCCGCTCGCCGAACAGCTCCGCGAGCCGCCGCAGGCGTGCCCGCACCGTCTGGGGGTGCACGGCGAGCTGCCGGGCGATCTCGGGCGCGCTCCCCCGCGTCTGCACCTGCGTGAGCAGGGTCGCCGACAGCTCGTCGTGCTGCTTCGGCGCTAGCCCCGACAGAGGTTCCAGCGCTTCTCCGGCCAGCCGATCCAGCAGGAACTCGTCGGCGAGCAGCAGCAGCGTGGTGAGGTGCTCCTCGCACCACAGCACCGGCCCGACCGTGGTGATCAGCCCCCGCCGGGCCAGCTCGGACGCGCGGCGCGCGATCCGGAACGATTCGGCGGCCTGGTCCGCCGGGACCGGCACCCCGACCGTCGCCGACCAGCCGGACGGCAGTTCCCGCAGACCGTCGAGATCGGCTTCGGGACAGGCCACCAGGGCACCGGGCGCGTCGGACACGAAGTCCGCGGGCACCGCCGAGGGCAAGAGGCCCGACGGGAAGGCGGGCGCACCCGGTTCCGAGACGAAGACGACGGCGGTGACGCGAGGCGGGATCCGCCAGCCGATGGCGACGGCGAGCGCTCCGGCGTCGGCCTGGGTGTACCCCGCCCCGGCGGTCAGCAGCCGGAACAGCCGGGCCCGCTGCTCCGCGGGCCCTGTCGATTCGGCCTGCGCGGCGTTGTATCCGTCCGTGAGCGCCATCGTCACCTCGACGACGTCGCCGAAGAGGCATTCCGCCGCGCCGTAGAGGACGTCGCCGGACAGCTGGAGCTGACGGCCGGCCGCGGCGATCGCACGCCACAGCACCCGGCTCGTGACCCTGAACGCCGCCTGCGCGGCCTCGCGGCTGAGGCCCTGATGGAACGCGAGCCTGCCCTGCGCGCGGAAATCCGCCAGCAGGTCGTTCTGCAGCAGTTCGGGGACGCCGACCCGGTCGATGGCGCGTTCGATGCCGCGCCTGGTCAGCTCGACGGCCGCCGCGCGGGCCTCGCTGTCACTGAACACTTCGGCGCATTCACCGATCTCGGACACCACGCCTTCGACGCAGTGCCGGGCGATCGCCGGGATCCGGGGACGGACGGCGTCACCGAGTTCCCTCGGCAGACGTGCCCACAACGCGCCAACGGGCTGCCAGCTCACGTGTGCGTTCTCCCGCTGTTGAGTAGGCCGACGATTACGGGCACGAATTCCCTTTCGTCCGCGCGCCACCGGCGCACTCGAATGCACGGAGCGTAGGACCGGCGCCACATCCGTGTCAAAAGCCGCCACACCGAAACGCCCGTCCGTGTCACGAACGCCGGGTATCGCGACTTTCCGTCATCAATTCAACGTCACATTCGCGGTACACACCGTCGGCCGATCCAGTAGAAACACTCCGGCACCCGTTCCCGTCGATCCGACGCGGTTGTGCAAAGGGATTCATGTTTCCCTCCCCCGGTTCGAAGAAATTCAAAGGTGGTCTTCGTGGTCCAGTACCGCAGTTTCGGCATGCTGGCGACGCTGCCGCGTTCGCTCGGCGAAGAACTGCGTCCGTATACCGGGCACGCCGCCGCGGCCATGATCAAGCAGGTGCAGCGGTCGGTCGCCGCGTACTCGCAGCCGTTGCGCGGCGTCTTCGGCCGCGTCCTGGTCGTTTCTTGCGAGCGGGCGGTGCGGCACTACGTCGACTGCATCGGCGACCCGGACCTGCCCCACGACCGCTGGATCGACTTCTACCGCATGCGCGGGCGGATCGAGTTCACCGAGGGCCGGAGCCTGGAACCGTTGCACGACAGCGCGACCATCGGCGCGCGGACGGCGTGGCGGGCGATGCGGCCCATCGTGCGCGGGCTCGGCGTCGGCCCCGGCGTCATCGCGCTCGCGGCCGAGTCCGTCTTCGTCTACGTCGACGAACTGTGCGCCACGGCGATCGAGGGGTACCAGGAGGCGGAGGCCAAGGCGGCGGGCGCGATCCCGCTCCGGCGCCGCCGCCTGCTGGAGCTGATCGCCCAAGCACCGGAAGGGTCCGCGTGCAGTATCGCCAGCCTGGCCGACGGCGCCGGCTGGCGGGTTCCGGGGACCGCGGCCATGGTCGCGCTTCAGCGCTCGCCTGGCGCGCCGGAGTTCCCCGCCCACCTCTTGGCCGAGACGGTGCTGCTCGACCTCGATTCCGCCGAGCCGTATCTGCTCACCGCGGATCCCGACACCGATCTCGCTCCGCTGAAGGACGCGCTGGACGGCTGGCGGGTGGCGGTCTCCCCCGTGGTTCCGCTCGCCGACGCCCCGGCCGCCCTCCGCACCGCCCGCCGCGCGCTCCTGCTGACCAGCGACGACGCGCCCGGCCCGGTCATCTGGTGCCGGGATCACCTCGCGACGCTGTGGCTGCTGGCCGAGGACTTCCTCGGCGCCGAGATGGCCAAGCGGAGCCTCGACCCGTTCACCTCGCTGAGCGAGAAACAACAGGAGCGGCTCAGCGAAACCCTGCTGGCGTGGCTGGAGACCCGCGGCGGGGCGCCGGAGATCGCGCAGCGGCTGGGCGTCCATCCGCAGACCGTGCGGAATCGCCTCCGGCAACTGGAAGAACTGTTCGGCGACCGGCTCAGGGACGCCGACGACCGGCTGGGCATGCAACTCGCCCTGCGCGCGCAGCGGCTTATGCGCGCGCTCCGCCGCGACGACGGGACGCCAGGGAACTGACCCGCCGGACCCGTCGTTCCGGTGGCCGCACGGTGGGCAGCACCCAGCGGAGGCCGCGGCGGGCGCGGTTCGCCCTCGGCTGGTCTACATGGAAGTCCGCCCGGCAGGCCATCGCTTTTCTCCCGGTGGTGACGGGTGTTTACCGACGCTTTCCTGAATACCGGGACGGTGGGAGAATGTCGATGCGGAATAGTCCCGCCGTCACGGTTTTGGCATCCGGATCGGGGTCCGAACCGAAATTCTTGTCATCCGGGTGGCAATTGCCGGACGTGTCCGGCGACACGCTGACGGAACCGCCGTTCTCCACGTTATTTTGACGCCTGACCACGGAAAGGCGGGACATGGCCCTCGAAGCGCGCACACTGACCCTGCACGGGCAGGAAATCCGGCTGCGGGAATACCTCCCGTCCACAAAGGACACCATCGGTGAACCGCTCGTGCTGCTGCATGGGATCTCGGGCAGCGGTGAGACCTGGGTCCCGTTGCTCGAGCACTTCGAGCGGACCGGGTTCGGGCGCCGCGTCCTCGTCCCCGATCTTCCCGGCCACGGTGCTTCGGGGTCGCCACGGGCCGACTACGGGCTCGGCGCGATGGCCAGCGTGGTCCGCGACGTCCTCGCACTCACCGGACACCGGCACGCGACCATCGCCGGGCACTCCCTCGGCGGCGGGATCGCGATGCAGTTCGCCTACCAGTTCCCCGAGATGTGCGCCCGGCTGGTGCTCGTGGGCAGCGCCGGACTCGGCCCGCAGGTGACCTCGGTGCTGCGCGCGACGGCGCTGCCGGGGGCCAAGCTGACGCTGTCGGCCGCGGTCAATCCCGTCACCGTCGCGATCGCCCACGGGCTCGCCGCGGCCGGCCGCGCGCTCGGCGGGAAGCTCTCCCCCGAGACCCGGGAGCTGACCCGGCACCTCGCGTCGCTGGCCGACCCGGGCAGGCGGCGGGCGTTCCTGTTCATCGCGCGCAGCCTGATCGACCTCCGCGGCCAGCGCGCGAGCGCGATCGACAAGCTCTACCTCGCCCGGGAGGTGCCCACGCTCGTCGTCTGGGGCGCGCACGACCCGCTCATCCCGGTCGCCCACGGCCGGAAGACGGCCGAACTGCTGCCGGACAGCCGCTTGACGGTGTTCGAAAATGCGAAACACTTTCCACATGTGGCCGACCCGGCCCGGTTCGGCGGCGAACTCGAACGCTTCCTCGCCGAGACCACGCCCGCCCGGTTGACCCTGGACGAGGTCGTCGAGGTGCTCATCCGCGCCAGCGAGGCGGCGGAGGCGCTCGAGAAGGTCCCGGAAAAGTTGTCATCCGGGCGCCATCTGAGGCCTGCCTAAATGTCACTCGCCACCGGATCGGACCACCCGTTCGGGTGTAGTCCATCCAGGTGGCCGATCAAGGCCCCACCAGCCGTTGACAGCCCTCTCAGCCGGATTTTATGTTGCGTGAGCCACAAAATCTGGATCGGCTTCACCGTTGAAGAGGCTGATTTTGTTGCCAGCAAGGATAAAAAACATGACCGACTTGGATACCGGATTCTCGCGGCACGATCTGCGGACCGCACGGCCCGACCCCGACGTGCGCCACCCCGCCACCCCGCACCGCCAGCCACCGGGTCCGGTCCAGCGACCGCGCGCCTTCACGCCGGCACCGAGAACCCCAGTGGAGAACCGACCTGTGCGCAGCACCGGCGCGAACGGCCTGTGGGCGTCACTGCCGAGGGACATGGGCGAGCGGTTCCGGCCGCGGGCCGACCCCTTGGCCCGAGCCATCCTCCAGGAGGTGCAACGAGCCGTCCCCGAATACGCGCAGCCGTTGGAAGGCGCGTTCGGACAGATCATCACGCAGGGTATCCGGCAGGCGATCCTGCACTGCCTCGATACCGTCGGTCAGGGGACGGCCCCGCTCGACAAGTGGTCGGCGGTGTTCCGCAACCTCGGCAAGGTCGAGTTCAAGGAAGGCCGCAGCCTCGACTGCCTGCAGACGGCCTACCGCGTCGGCGGTCGCGTCGCGTGGCGGCACGTTTCGGAATTCGGGCAGGCGATCGGAGCGGACGCCGATCTCCTGTGCACCGCGGCCGAGGCGATTTTCGCTTACGTGGACGAGATTTCCGCACTGTCCATCGAGGGCTACACGGCCGCGCAGGAGCGGGCCGCGGGCACCAGGGCGAGACGCAGGCGCAGGCTGCTCGAACTGATGCTCTCCGACCCGCCGTCCTCACCGCAGTCGATCGCGTCCCAGGCCGCCAACGCCCAGTGGGCGCTGCCCGCCGAGGTCACGGTCGTCGCGCTGGAGCGGCGGCCCGGCCCGTCGGACCCCGACAGCGCCGACCTCGACGCCGACGTCCTGGTCGACTTCGAGGGCCCCAAGCCCTGCCTGGTCACCGGCGACCCCGACAAGCACCTGAAGGACCTCGCCGAACGGCTTCCGGGCTGGCGCGCGGTGATCGGCCCGGCCGTGCGGCTCACCGAGGCGCCGCGCTCCCTGCTGTGGGCACGCCGCACGCTGCGGCTGGTCCAGCGCGGGGTGCTGCCGGACAACCCGGTCACGCGGTACAGCGATCACCTGTCCACCCTGTGGCTGCTCGCCGACGAGTTCCTGGTCCGTGAGCTGTGCACGCGCAGCCTCGCCCCGTTCGACGACCTCACGCCGAAGCAGCGGGCACGGCTCGGGGAGACGTTGCTGATCTGGCTGCAATCGCGGGGCAGCGCTCCGGAGATCGCGAAGAAGCTCAAGGTCCACCCGCAGACCGTCCGGTACCGCATGCACCAGCTCATCGATCTCTTCGGCGACCGGTTGAACAACGCCGACGACCGGCTCGACATGGAGATCGCCCTGCGTGCGGAGGCGTTGCTCGCCGACGATTGACCAGCGTTTCCCACTCACAACGAGGTGACGAGGTGACCCGACCGCAGGATGGTCGCAGCGGGGTCGAGGCGACATACGGCCCGCTCCTCACGCCCGCTCGGCCGGGAGGGTCGAGCGGGCGTCCCGTCCAGCTCTGGGCGCTGCTGCCGAGAGAGCTGGCGACCGTGTTCCGGCCGGTGCTGGCCGACGTGGCCGGGGAGGTGGTCCGCGAGATCCAGCGGACCATCCCCGACTACGCGAGGCCACTGGACGGCGCGTTCGGGAAGGCGCTCAAGACCGGCGTTCAGATGGCGTTCCTTCAATTCGTGGAACGGATCGGGAACCCGGAAGCGCCGTCGGAAGACCGCCGGAGCGTGTTCCTGAGCCTGGGTGTCCAGGAATTCCAGCAGGGCCGCAACGTCGACGTCCTCCAGGCGGCGTACCGGGTCGGCGCCAGGGTGACTTGGCGCCGGGTGGCCGAGGCCGGCCGTCGTGCGGGCGTGCCCTCGGCGACCCTGTGCCTGCTCGCGGAAGCCATCTTCGCCTACATCGACGAGCTGTCGGCGCTGTCGGTCGAGGGGCACGCGGAGGCGCGGGAAAAGGCCGCCGGCGCACTGGAACGGCGGCGTCACCGGCTGATGGAGCTCCTGCTCACCGAGCCGCCGTCACCGCCCGAAGTCATCAAGCACGCCGCCGAACTGGCCCGCTGGCAGTTACCGGACCTGCTCGTCGCCATCGCCCTCGACAGGCCTTCGGACGAAACCCCGGCGGCCGCGTCGACGGCGCTGGCCGACTTCGAGAGCACCTCCCCCTGCCTGCTGCTCCCCGCCCCGCGACCGGAGGAACGGGAGCAGTTCGCCGAAGACCTGGCGGGCTGGCGGGCCGCGATCGGTCCCGCGGTCCCTCCCGCCTTCGCCGCGCGTTCCCTGCGGGCGGCCCGGGAGGCCCTGCGGCTCGTCGACTCCGGCGCGCTCGTCGACGAACCCGTGACGTGGTGCGTCGACCATCTTTCGCGTCTGTGGCTGCTCAAGGAACCGTTCCTGGCCGCCGAACTGGTCCGGGAACGGCTCGGCCCGCTCGCCGGGTTGACCGGGAAGCAGCATTCACGCCTGGCCGGGACGCTGCTGGCGTGGCTGGAGACGTGCGGGAACGTCCGCGAGGTGGCCGAACGGCTCGCGGTGCATCCGCAGACGGTGCGCTCCCGCGCCCAGGAGCTGGAGGCGCTGTTCGCGGACGGGCTGCGGGATCCGGAACGGCGGTTCGAGATGATCCTGGCCCTGCGGGCCGCCCCCTCCTGACCCCTGCCCCCTTGGGCGACGTTCATGAAGCCGGGACTCACGTGCTTGAAGCCGTAATTCATGTGCTTGAAGCCGTAACTCATGTGCTTGAAGGCGGATCTCGCGTGCTTGAAGGCGGAACTCACGTGATTGGAGCCGTAACTCGTGTGTGCGGCGTCCAATCACGTGAGATCCGGCCCCAAGCACACGAGTTACGGCTCCAGTCACGCGAGTCACGGCTCCAAGCACGCGAGATCCGTTTCTGATCACGCGAGTTCGGTGCCCCGTCACCCAGGGAGAAGTACATGAAGGCCCCCTTCCTTGCGC
>NZ_JBHXJK010000222.1:0-9308 GCF_042723255.1 Amycolatopsis thailandensis | reverse complement strand
TTCGCAAGAACAATCATCCCAAGTCAGAGGGCATCTGCGTACCCAGACACACCCCAAAACCACATCAACACCGGTGCATCCAGGTTCAACGTCCCTATTCCCACACACCCCCTCGCGACCGGACCGGTCACGCGGGACTGTCCGGCAAGCGCGCGGCGACGTCCTCCTCGGGGCTGCCGGACGCGCTACTGGCCCACGTAGGCGCGAAGGTGCTGTGCAGTGAGCGTGTCGCCGGACGCGACCAGGTCGGCCGGAGTCCCGGTGAAGACCACCTGGCCCCCGTCCGAACCGGCGCCCGGCCCCAGGTCCACGATCCAGTCCGCGTGCGCCATCACCGCCTGGTGGTGCTCGATGACCACCACCGTGTTCCCGTCGTCGACCAGTCGGTCCAGCAGTCCCAGCAGCTGGTCGACGTCGGCGAGGTGCAGGCCGGTGGTCGGTTCGTCGAGCACGTAGGTCGCCGACTTCTCCGCCATCCGGATGGCCAGTTTGATCCGCTGCCGTTCGCCGCCGGACAGCGTCGTGAGCGGCTGCCCGAGCCCGAGGTAGCCGAGGCCGACGTCGGAAAGCCGGTCCAGGATCGTCCGCGCCTGCCCTGAGGGGAAGAAGTCGCGCGCTTCGGCGACCGGCATCGCGAGGACCTCGCTGATGTTCTTGCCCCGCAGCTTGTACGTCAGCACTTCGGCAGTGAACCGCTTGCCCTCGCACTCCTCGCAGACCGTCGCCACCCCGGCCATCATCGCCAGGTCGGTGTAGATCAGCCCGATGCCCTTGCACTTCGGGCACGCGCCCTCGGAGTTCGCGCTGAACAGGGCCGCCTTGACGCCGTTGGCCTTGGCGAACGCGGTGCGGATCGGGTCGAGCAGGCCGGTGTAGGTCGCCGGGTTGCTCCGCCGCGAGCCGCGGATGGGCGACTGGTCGAGCACCACCACGTCGTCCCTTGTGGACAGTGAGCCGTGGATGAGCGAGCTCTTGCCCGAACCGGCGACCCCGGTGACCACGGTCAGCACGCCCAGCGGGACGTCGACGTCGACACCGCGCAGGTTGTGCCGGGTCGCGTTCCGGATCTCGATCCGCCCGGTCGGCACGCGGACGTCGGCGCGCAGCCGCGCCCGGTGGTCCAGATGCCGTCCGGTCAGCGTGCCGGACGCGCGCAGGCCGGCGACGTCACCGGTGAAGCAGATCTGCCCGCCGTGCGGCCCGGCGCCCGGTCCGAGGTCGACGACGTGGTCGGCGATCTCGATGGTCTCCGGTTTGTGCTCGACGACGAGCACCGTGTTCCCCTTGTCCTTCAACAGCAGGAGCAGGCCGTTCATGCGCTGGATGTCGTGCGGGTGCAGTCCGACGGTCGGCTCGTCGAAGACGTAGGTGACGTCGGTGAGGCTGGAACCCAGATGCCGCACCATCTTCACACGCTGCGCCTCGCCGCCCGAAAGCGTCCCGGACTCGCGGTCGAGGCTCAGGTAGCCGAGGCCGATCTCCACGAGCGAGTCGAGGGTGCCGCGCAGGGTCTCCAGCAGCGGGGCGACCGACGGGTCGTCGAGTTTGCGGACGACGTCGGCCAGGTCGCTGATCTGCATGGCCGAGCAGTCGGCGATGTTCAGCCCGTCGATCTTCGAGGACAGCGCCGCCTGGTTGAGCCGGGCACCGTCGCACGACGGGCAGTGCCGGAAGGTGATCGCCCGGTCCACGAACGCCCGGATGTGCGGCTGCGTCGCCTCCTTGTCCTTCGACAGGAACAGCCGCTGGACCTTCACCAGCAGGCCTTCGTAGTTGGTGTTGATCCCGGCGAGCTTGATCTTGGTGGCGGGCTTGTGCATGAAGTCTTCCCACTGCTGCGGGGTGTAGTCCTTCAGCTTGACCGCCGGATCGACGAAACCGGACTCGGCCAGCCCCTTCCAGTACCAGCCGCCCGGCGCGAAGTTCGGGACGGTGATCGCCCCTTCGTCGAGCGAAAGCTCCTTGTCGACGAGCTGGTCGATGTCGATGGTGGAGACCTTCCCCAGCCCCTCGCATTCGGGGCACATCCCCTCGGGAAGGTTGAAGCTGAACGCGCCCGACGTTCCGACGTGCGGCTTCCCCAGCCTGCTGAAGACGATCCGCAGCATGGTGTGCGCGTCGGTCGCGGTGCCGACCGTGGAGCGGGAGTTGGCCCCCATCCGCTCCTGGTCGACGACGATCGCGGCGCTCAGGTTCCGCAGCGCGTCCACGTCCGGCCGTCCGACGGGGGCCATGAAGGACTGGATGAACGCGGTGTAGGTCTCGTTGATCAGCCGCTGCGACTCCGCGGCGATGGTGCCGAACACCAAGGACGACTTCCCCGAACCCGAGACACCGGTGAAGACGGTGAGACGGCGCTTGGGGATGTCGACCGAGACGTCGGCGAGGTTGTTCTCTCTGGCTCCGCGGACCTGGATCATGTCGTGGCTGTCGGCGGCCGAAGGCATGGCTCTCCCCTGGTTGGAACTCTTTAGCCTGTAAAGTGAGGGTAGCAGAGGTTAGTTTATGCTGTAAGGAGTTGGCAAGTGGTCGTCTACGCGGCTCAAGGAGACCCTCGGCGGTCGATGGCCCTGCTGTGGCGGACGGAGTCGCCGGACACCGAGCGGCCAGGCCCCAAGCCCGGCCTTTCGGTCGAGCTGATCGTCGAAACCGCCATCACCATCGCGGACGCGGAGGGCATGGCGGGTCTTTCGATGCGGGCCGTCGGGGACACGCTCGGCCGCACGGCCATGGCGCTCTACACCTATGTCCCGAGCAAGAGCGAACTGCTCGATCTCATGTACGACAAGGCGCTCGCCGAGCTTCCGGTTTCCCATGGTGAAGGCGGCTGGCGGGCCGACGTCACGCGCTGGGCGGAGGACCTCTGGGCCTTCTATCTGCGCCATCCCTGGGTCTTGCAGATCTCGCAGGCCCGGCCGGTGCTCGGGCCGAACGAGTACGTCGTGCTGGAGGCGCTGGTGAAGATCCTGCGCCGGACCGGACTGGGCCCGGTGATGCTGCGGAGGCTGGTCAGCGCGCTGTACTCGTGCGTGCGCGAGCCCGCGAGGACGGCTTCCGAGGCGCGGCAGGCCGAAAAGGCGACGGGGCAGTCCGACGACGAGTGGTGGTACGCGCGGTCCGCGCATCTGCTGGAGGTCTCGCCGGACTTCGCCGAACGGTTCCCGACGCTGACCTGGATGGAGGGCGAGCAGGCGTTCCGGATGGAGGACGAGACGGTGTCCTATCTGGAGCAGGAGGCGAGAGAGGCCTTCGAGCTCTCGCTGGCGGTTCTCCTGGACGGAATCGAAGTCTCGATGAAAGCGGAGTAGCCTTCTCCGCATGCCCAGTGATTTCGCCTTGAAGACCATGAACGCCGTCCATCGCGTCATCCAGAAGGTCAGCGGCGGCCGCGCCGGCTGGCAGGTCGCCGGGATGACCGTCGTGGAGCTGACCACCATCGGCCGCAAATCCGGCCAGCCGCGCACCGTGCTGCTGACCTCGCCGTTGCGCGAGGGGGACGCGTACGTCGTCGTCGCCTCCCGCGGTGGCGACGACCAGCATCCGGCGTGGTTCCTCAACCTCCGCGACAATCCTGACGTCCAGGTCGGCCTGAAGGGCGAGACCGCGCTGCCGATGGTCGCGAGCGTCGCCGACGCCGATCTGCGCGCCCGCCTGTGGCCGAAGATCACCGCGGACTACAAGAACTACGCGCAGTACCAGACCAAGACCGAGCGGGAGATCCCCTTGGTCCTGCTCTCGCCCAAGGCTCAGAACAGGCCCTAGCACGGCATCCCCCGCATGAGGCGGGTCCATCGGCCCTACCGGTGAGTCGGTACGCCGGGGACCGTGGACCACGACGCAGTGGAACTACGAGAACGCGGGGATGCCGATGTCCGACTCCTTGGGTCTCGAGACGCTCGACCGCGAGCAGTGCCTGGCGCTGCTCGCGGGTGCCGGGCTCGGCCGGGTGGTGTTCACCTCCCGTGCCCTGCCGGCGATCCAGCCCGCCCGGTTCGCGCTCCACCACGGCGCGATCGTGGTGCGGACGCCGTCGCAGAGCGCGTTGTTCGCCGGGATCCTCGACAGCGTGGTGGCGTTCGCGGTCGACGACTTCGCCAAGGACCTCGGGACCGGTTGGTTCGTCACCGTCGTCGGCCGGGCCGCCGAGGTGCGTGATCCGATCGTGATCGCCGAGCTCGCGACCCTGCCGCTGGGCTGCTGGACTGGGCGGACGGACTCGCGATACCTCCGGATACCGATCGAGTCGGTAACCGGACGAAGGATCCTCGGCGTGTGCAGTAACGAAGCACTGTCCGTGATCGACGCACCAGAAGAGCGATCCGGGCGCGTTTGTCATTCCTGACCCCACTGCCCGGAGCGGTAGCCCGGGACGGTGACGGCGGTGCGGCGGGTGAGTGCGGCGAGTGACGCCAAGGCGCCCAGGATTCTGGACGCGGTGGCCGGGATCGCCCATGATCTCAGCCTGACCGATGTGTTGCGGCGCATGGTGGAATCCGCCTGCGAGCTGACCGGTGCGCCGTTCGGCGCGCTGAGCGTGTTCGATTCGGGAGAGTTCATCCGCTTCGCCGACGCCTGGGCGGAGCCGCCGCCGGAGGACGAATCGCGGGTGGTGCCCATCCGCCTGCGCGGCCGCATCTTCGGGATGCTGTACCTCGCCCGCAAACCGGACGGTGAGGAGTTCACCGAAGCCGAGGACGATCTGCTCGTCGCGCTCACCGCCGCGGCCGGTGTGGTGATCGAGAACGCCGCGCTGTTCGACCAGGTGCAGCGACGCGAGCGCTGGCTCGAAGCCTCCTATCACGTCACCGGCGCGCTCCTGACCGACCAGGATCTGACCGCGACCCTGCACCTCATCGCCGAACGCGCTCGCGTCGTCGCCGGCGGCACCGCGGGCGCGGTGGCCCTGCCCAGCGGCGACGGGCAGCTGGTCTTCGAGATCGTCGAGCCACCGGGGCCGGACGCCGACAAGCTCGCCGGCGTCGCCGTGCCCACCGAGGGCACCGCCACCGGGATGGCGTTCACCAGCGGGAAGCCCGTCGTGGTCCGGGACTACGGCGAGAAGGTGCTCCAGTACCAGGGCGACAACGCCTCCGCGATGCCAGCCGCGATCAAGGACCTGGACTCCACGATCGCCGTCCCGCTGATCGTCGGCGAGGAGAAACTCGGCGTCCTGCTGGTGGCGAAGTTCCGGGACCGGACGCCGTTCTCCGCCTACGACGTCCAGCTCGCCGAGACCTTCGCCGCGCACGCCGCGCTCGCGGTCGAATTCGCCCGCGCGCAACAGGACCGGCAGCGGCTCGCCGTCTTCGAGGACCGCGACCGGATCGCCCGCGACCTGCACGATCTGGTGATCCAGCGGCTGTTCGCGATCGGTCTCGGCCTGGAAGGGCTCAGCAGGCTCGCGGCCGAACCCGCCGTCGCCGACCGTGTGGGCGGCTTCGCGCACGAGATCGACCGCACGATCCGCGAGATCCGCAACAGCATCTTTTCGCTGCAGGAACCGGCGGAGGCGCAGGGCAGCCTCCGGTCGGAACTGCTGCGCGTCGCGCTGGACGCGGGCTGCGCGTCCGAACCCCGGGTCGGGTTCGACGGGCCGCTCGACTCGACGGTGCCGGACTCGGTGCGTTCCGATCTCATCGCGACCCTGCGCGAGGCACTGTCCAATGTGGTCAGGCACGCCGAGGCGACGACGGTGTCGGTCGACGTCTCCGTCGACCGCGACGGGCGGTGGCTGAAACTTTCGGTGGTGGACGACGGGGTCGGCATGCCCGCCGAACCCGGCCATCGCAGCGGGGTCGCGAACCTCGCCGAACGCGCGGCCCGCTGGAACGGGTCGTTCAGCGTCGAAGCGGGTCCGGAAGGCGGGACGAGGCTCGACTGGTCGGTGGAGTTGCCGGCCCGACAGGGGAGTGTGGGATGACGATTTCGGTGTTCCTGCTGGACGATCACGAACTCGTCCGCACCGGGCTCAAGACCGTCTTCGAGGCGGAGGACGACCTCACCGTGGTCGGCGAGGCGTCCACGGCCGCCGAGGCCTTCGTGCGGATCCCCGCGGTCAAACCGCAGGTCGCGGTGCTCGACGTCCGGCTGCCGGACGGTGAAGGGGTCAGCGTCTGCCGCGAGATCCGGGCGTCCGTCGACCCGCCGCCCGCCTGCCTGATGCTGACGTCGTACTCCGACGACGACGCGTTGTTCGGCGCGATCATGGCGGGCGCGGCCGGGTACATGCTCAAGCAGGTCTCCGGCGGCGCGCTGGTCAAGGCCGTCCGCACGGTCGCCGCCGGGGGATCGCTGCTGGACAGCACGCTGACGGCGTCGGTGATGAACCGCCTGCGTGGCGAGAGCGACCTCCCGGACCCGCGGTACGAACAGCTGAGCCCGCAGGAGCGACGCGTGCTCGACCACATCGCCGACGGGCTGACCAACCGCCAGATCGCCGAAAAGCTGTTCCTGGCGGAGAAGACGGTCAAGAACTACGTGTCGTCCCTGCTGCACAAACTCGGTTTCGAACGCCGCACCGCCGCCGCCGTCTATGCCACGCAGCGGCGCAAGCCCTCTTCCTAGAAGATGGTGAACCCGCCGGCGTAGCCGGGGTCTTCGCGCAGCACCCGGCGCAGTTCGTTGAGCGCCCGGTGCTGGGTGACGCGGACCGCGCCCGCGCTCGCCATGCCCAGCGTGTTCGCGGTCTCTTCGGCGCTGAACCCGTGGATCACGCGGAGCACCAGCACGTCGCGCTGTTTCGCCGACAGTACCTCGAACAGCCGGGAAAGCCGTCGGCTGCGATCCGCCTTCTCGACCTCTTCGAACGTCGGGTTCCACGGACCGTCCGGCTCGGGCTCCGGATCGGGGACCGGCGCGGACGGGTCGCGGGCCAGGTTCCGGCGGACGTCGGCGACCTTGTGCGAAGCGATCCCGAAGACGTACGGCAGGAAGCTGCTGTCCTGGTAGCTGTAGCGCGGCAAGGCGACCAGAACGGCCATGAGGACTTCCTGCGCGCAGTCCTCGGCGTTGGAGATGCCGCGCGTGGTCCCGCCCAGCCTGCCCGCGCAGTACCGGATCACGATCGGCCGGAGAAGCGTCAGCAGACCCCCGACGGCCCGCCGGTCACCCTGGATCGCCGCGCGGATCAACTCGCCGTCCGGCTCTCCCGGCCGGGGCACGCGCGAGGCACTCTTTCCCGCCGAGTGCGCATCAGCGCTGTATGTCGGGCGCACGGCTTCGGCCACGCCGGTCACGCCGGCTGAGCCGTTCTCGGTGTGTCCTTGTGCGTTCCCATGGTCCCCACCTCCCGAAAGCCCCCAGCCCTCTTTGGCCCTTCCGACGTTACGGAGCGCGTTCGCGCGTCACACCGGTCCAGCAGCCCGGAGTAGTCGGGTCTTTAGGCCCTGGTGTCCCCGGGGTATGGACTTTCGCCAGATTGGTCTAGACAATTAGCCCAGTGCGGCGGCAGGCCGCCCTTGATCCGGAGGAATCGCGATGAGGCGTTCCAGATCCCTGGCCTTTCTGGCCGTCGTGGTGCTCACCTTCGCCGGGCTGATAACGGGGGGCGGCACCGCGAACGCGGCCAACCTGCTCCTCAACCCCGGCTTCGAGGCGGGTTCCACGTCCGGCTGGTCCTGTGCGGCGGGCTCGGCCGTCACCACACCGGTCCGTTCGGGCGGTTACGCCGTCTCGGTCACGCCCGGCTCGACGATCGGGAAGTGCGCACAGACGGTATCCGTCAAACCCAGCACGACCTACGCGGTTTCCGCCTGGGTGAACGGGAATCCGGTGTACCTCGGGGTCACCGGCGGGCCGTCGACCTGGACCGCGGCGACGTCGTACACGCAGCTTTCGCTGTCGTTCACGACGTCGGCGACGCAGACGACGGCGGAGGTGTACGTCCACGGCTGGTACGGGTCGGGCACCTTCCTCGCGGACGACATCAGCCTCGACGGGCCTGGCGGAGGGACGCCGGGGGCGCCTCCGGTACCGGGAAATCCGGCCGTGGGCACGGTGACGAACACGTCGATCGCGCTGTCGTGGGGAGCCTCGGCGGGCACGGTGACCGGGTACCGCGTGTACGAAGGCGGGAACGTGGTCGCGACGGTGACCGGGACTTCGGCGACGATTTCCGGACTGACGGCCTGTACTTCGCACAACTATTCGGTGGCCGCGTACAACAGCGCGGGTGAATCGCCGAAAAGCACGGAGGCGGGCGCCACGACTGCCGGCTGCGTCGACACCGGCCTGCCGAAGCACGCGCTGATCGGCTACCTGCACGCGAGTTTCGCCAACGGCTCCGGGTACACGCGGATGGCCGACGTCCCGGCCGCGTGGGACATCATCAACCTTTCGTTCGGTGAACCGACTTCGGTGACCTCGGGCGACATCCGGTTCAACCGGTGCCCGGTGGCGGAATGCCCGACGGTGGAAAGCGACGCGGACTTCATCGCCGCGATCCGCGCGAAGCAGGCGCAGGGCAAGAAGGTCCTGATCTCCATCGGCGGGCAGAACGGCCAGGTCCAGCTGACCACGACCGCCGCGCGCGACGCCTTCGTCAGCTCGGTTTCCGCGATCATCGACCGGTACGGGCTGAACGGGCTCGACATCGACTTCGAGGGACACTCGCTGTACCTCAATTCCGGCGACAACGATTTCCGTAATCCGACCACGCCGGTGATCGTCAATCTCATTTCGGCGCTGAAGACCTTGAAAGCTCGCTATGGCGCGGGATTCGTGCTGACGATGGCGCCCGAAACGTTCTTCGTGCAGACCGGGTACCAGTACTACGGCGGTCTCGGCGGCGCCGACAACCGGACGGGTTCGTACCTTCCGGTGATCCACGCGATGCGGGACGCGCTGACCGTGCTGCACGTCCAGGACTACAACTCCGGGCCGGTGATGGGCCTGGACAACCAGTACCACTTCATGGGCGGCGCCGACTTCCACATCGCGATGACCGACATGATCAAGGCGGGCTTCACGGTGGCCTCGACCGGATTCCGGTTCCCGGGGCTGCGTGAGGACCAGATCGCGTTCGGCCTGCCCGCCGCGGTGAGCGCCGGCAACGGGCACACCGCGCCGGCGGCGGTGCACTCGGCGCTGAACTGCCTGGTGAAGAACTCCGGCTGCGGGTCGTATTCCTTGCGCGGTGGTGCTTCGCCGGCGTTGCGCGGGCTGATGACGTGGTCGATCAACTGGGACCGGTACTACGGCTGGGAATTCCAGAACGCCCACGAGCCTTTCCTGAACGCGCTGCCCTGATCCTGCTCTATGGTTGGTCCGCGAAGTACATGAAGGCCCCCTTCCTTGCGCTAGACGCAAGG